>JBGMRJ010000048.1:8335-21007 GCA_048061315.1 Gammaproteobacteria bacterium | reverse complement strand
CATCCTATTCATGTGCACTTAGTTCACTTTGAAATTTTACGACGAAATAAATACACAGCAACCGCTATTGATATTCCAGTAAAGACATATAATGGGAGTATTGGTAATGGCTTTCGATTAGAGAACATTGTTATCGGTGCAAAGCAACGTGTGCTTAACACTGAGCAAGGGCCAAAAGACCTGGTTTTATGTTACCCGGGTGAAGTAACAATGATCAAAATGAAATTTGATAAACCGGGACGTTATGTCTGGCATTGCCATATTTTATCACATGAAGATCACGAAATGATGCGACCATTCCATGTTGGGCCAGGTCCATTTTAGAAAAACATTAGTATGAAATAAGTTATTGCGGAACGACAGAAATGTTGTTCCGCTTTTCTTATTTAATTAAAATTTCATATTTAACTCAGACTTTAAGTTTTTTCGGCCATAACCACGCAGCACCACGAACACCACTTGAATCACCGTACTTTGGTGCAACCAGTTTAGTATCGACCTGGTCAGAAAAAACATATTCTTGCCAGATTTTTGGAACGTTAGTATATAAGCGTGCAACATTTGACATACCACCTCCTAAAACAATAACATCGGGATCGACAATATTAATAACACTCGCCAAGGCTTTTGCCATGCGGCGTTCGTAGCGTTCGAGGCTGGCGAGGGCACTTTTGTTTCCTTGAGTTGCGGCATTGATAATTTCGGGAGAAGATAAATCCTGACCGGTGATGAGTTTATGGTCACGTTCAAAACCAGTACCGGATAAATAGGTTTCAATACAATCCTGTTTACCGCAATAACAATCGGCAATATGCCGTTCATTATCATCTGGCCACGGCATCGGGTTATGCCCCCATTCACCACCAATGGCATTAACACCGATTAATATATTGCCGTTAATAACAATGCCACCACCTGTTCCCGTTCCGATGATGACACCAAAAACACAGTGCGCACCTGCGGCCGCACCATCGGTTGCTTCAGACATAGCAAAGCAATTTGCATCATTTGTTATGCGAATCTCACGGTTTAATTTTTCTGATAAATCAACCTGGAGTTCCCGACCAATCAACCAGGTGGAGTTCGCATTTTTTACAAAGCTGGTAGCTGGCGATATCGCACCGGGAATACCCAGTCCGACACTACCAGAAGATTTAGTTTGTAGCTCGATATCGAGTATAAGATCAACAACCTGTTGAACTGTAGCATCATAGTCGTATTGGGGGGTGGCAACGCGTTTACGAAATAATTCAGTGCCATTATCATCGAGAGCAATGCCTTCAATTTTTGTGCCGCCAAGGTCGATTCCAATTCTCATAGTTTTATATTTATATAGTAAAAGCGATATGACTAACAGTATAGATTATTAAAATGAGATTGCTAAAATTACTGTCCCAGCCAATAAACAAATCCGGGGATATCAGTAACTGACAACATGTAGTAGCTTGAATCACCGCTAAAGTAACTATCAGTAAAACTTCGCTGGCCGGCCGTGATCCTGATTTTATCGCGTACAAAGCCCATATAAATGCTTGCGCCAACGTTATTTTGTTTTGCATTTACATCCTCTTTCCATGAGTAAGTGTAAGAAGGTCCGATACCAATTGAACTAAACCAGGAATCGGTTTGCCACGACAAATACAGATTAACCTGACTAAAAAATATATTTTTTGATGCGAATCGATTATGCCCGACAGGAGTAATATTGATATCGAGAGAATAATTTTTTGCTATATAAATACTGGGCTCCCAAGCAATTTTTACACCACCGTTTCGAACATCAACACCAACTTCATATGGTAGATAACGCTGCCAAGTATCAAGTGGCGCAGTAGAGCGGCTAAAAAGAGAATTATCCTCATTTTTTACATAGGTGTGAACAGCAAGTGAGCTAACCCCGAGTAACAGACTAAAGTAATCTGATTCGTTATTAATATCGACTTCGTGCGCTTCTAAGGTTATTAAACGTGAGCTGATTGATGTTGTAATAGGATAAAACCAGCTAAGGGGGTCACTTTTTTCTAAACGTTGAACCCGTTTCATGAAGGAACTTGAATGTGAAACATCATAACCGTTTTTTAATAATGTTCTCAGAAATAGAACAAATTCATCAAAAGAACTGCTGGTCTTATTAGTACTATCTTTGTTATTTTCGATTTCGAGCAGAGTTTTAAATATTATTTTTATATTGTGAATATTGATATTGTCTTCATAGCTTTCAGGAACTTCATTCAACCAATTCCAGGGACTGTTGCTGTTATCTGAAACCAGATATTCATCTTTAAATAATGCCGTAATAAGTACACTCGCAACTGGTGTCTCGGCAATTTTAAATTTTTTAAATAATTGTTTGCTATTATTAGCCATGCACGCTTGTTGACGTGATCGCTCACAAAAGTAGGAAGAAATTCGATTCAGGGCATCGTATATTCCTGCATAGTAATCGTATTCTCTAAAATAACTATCCATAAAAGCACCAAAATTTTCAAGTTTGGAGCCTGTAATATCAGCAAAGCGTGTGGTTAACAAAATTCGACGATCGCCTAATTCATCATCGATGGCATCGTGAATTTCATAACTGGTTTGACCCAGATTTAATTGTTTTGACAGAATTGCTAAACGGCTTAACAAACAGTGGCGAATATTTAATATTTTATGACCGGGTTTAGTACTTTTATATTTTCGATTACACTCCAGATTTTTTAATTTACTGTTTACTATTTTTGTGCTGTATTCTTTTTCAAGATCATATGAGCTTTCCAATAAGCAGATTGAAATATCTTTAAGCTCTTTTGTCGATAATTTTTTATCAGATTCAATATTTCTGTAAAGTGTTTTACAACGTTTTATGGATACCGTATAGCTCGGAATACAGGAGTGATTTTTTACTCTGTGTATTGTTGAATACAATTTACAGGCAAATGGATAGGTTTGACTTGACCATTCTCGGGCACGTAATGTTGTATAGAGCTCATAATAACGCCCTGTATTTATAGCACCATTTAAAAATTTCAGTTGATTTTTAATACCAAAGGACATTAGTGGAGTATTATTCGTGCTTTTAACGACAATTTTAGAATTAGCTGCATCGTCTTTATTAAACTCGATTCTACGATTATCAGGGTCAATATAGATATAATTATAACGTCTTGCTGATAACTTCCAGGTATTATTAGAGTCATCATCTGTGGGTTTTGGTTCGGATAATGCCTTTGCAACACCAAGTGGAACATTATCAAAAACACCCCCATCTAAAAACTCATCAACACTGGGTTTATAACCTGTTGGACAATTATTTAACGGGGAAATATAAAATGGATCTACCCGAGCACAATAATGTAATTCTTTTCGGCCAAAAGCAATGGGGAATGCACTTGATGTCAGCACAACGTCAATCAGGTTATCAACTGTAACTATAAAATTATTATTTTCTGCTGAATCTTTTTGACCTTGCAAATAAATAACATTCCCCATAAAGGGATCATCGTGATTTACAATATGAGAGCTTATAAATACTGTACCATCTTTTTTATGTGATGATTCCAGTCGTAAGGGAATTATAAATCGTTGGTTTTCAACTGTTATGCCGGCAACGGTTATTGTATTTGGATTTACACCTGTCACAGTCATTCCAAATGGGATGACGCAATCATTTCGAAAAACGGGTTGTTTTAATACGGTGCGTAATTTTAAAATAACATCATCAAAAGCATTTCGGGAAAATAAACCATCATCAATTTTATATTTAGCTTTTTTCGATTTCTTTTCATTACTAGAGTTAGGTAATAAGTCTTCAATTCCGACATTGACCCAAATGTCCCGAAATAAATTATTATCTATTTTATCATGAAATTCGGTGCTGTTATTTTTTTTCAATCGGGAATCATCAATACACCAGCTTATCGCTGTGATTAAAGTGTTAATACTGCCGGCAGAGGCACCGGTGATAGATCGTAAATCCGGATAAAGTGCGGCTGTTCCTGCTTGATAAGCATCACGGCGGATTCGCAGATAGTGACTTAATGCCCAGTTTATGCCGGCTTCGTACGAACCTAAACTAACACCACCACTAATTGACATTGAGAAGGGTACAGCATCTATCGGATTTAATTTTTTAAGTTTGGTTTTATTATCATTCGAATAGGCGTTTGATAAAAAAAAGCCATATATAATGATAATTATCAAAAAATTAAACTTTCTTGAGTGCATATAGCTGCCTTTAGCTAGATAGCTAGTTAAATAAATCCACAATCGTATAGTGATACTAGCGTTGTTATGATTAAAACTCAAACTATGAGATTAGCATTTTCTAATATAATAGTGTCATCATGATCATAAGCAGGTGCACATAGGCATAAAAAATGCAATGCACTGTCTCCAATATTCTTAATACAATGGGCTGTATCAGGTAAAATACAAATAGTATCACCTTGGGCAACTTCAAATATTTTTGTATCTAATGTCATTAACCCTTTACCCTGGGTAATATGGTAAATTTCTTCTGTTTGTAAATGTTTATGAAGTAGAGTTTTGTTATTAATAGTAACTACTGCTTCTGCGATGCTTTGATTGGAATTGTCATTATGGCTTGGATGCATTAACTCTCGTATGGTGGATTTATCTTTAGTGGTGTATTTTTTAATATCGTTGTAGTGTGTTATTATTTTCATGGTATTAAATCCAATAGTGTCTACTCATTATCTTGCGTGATTATTACATCAATTAAATTGCCATTACAATCGGCCGTTACTGAAAAAATAATCGGGCTACAACAAACATAACAATCTTCAATATAGTGTTGTGATTCAACTGAGCAATCTATTTGAGTTTCAAAATTTTCACCACAATAGGGGCACGAAATTGTTTTTAATATTAGCATCAGTCAGATACAAACAATTCCATTAAATTATTTAAATACCGTTTTCCGGTTTCAGTTGCTTGTATTTTTTTAGTATCTCTGGTTATCCAGTTCTTTTGTTCAGCTTCATTTAATGCCGTATCTATTAAGTTTATCTGGCATCCCGTATGCCGGTTATATACATCAATCTCAAAACCATCGGTTAATCGCAAAGCATTCATCATGAATTCCAGACCAATGTCTTTTCGTGTGAGTATTTGTGAGCCACCAATGTGACCATTTTCGATTACTTTATTCATGTAGTCCCGTGGATTTTTAACACGCCATTGCCGGTTAATATGCTGTTGATGCGCGTTACTGATTTTGCTGTGTGCTCCGGCACCAATCCCAAGGTAATCTCCGAAATGCCAGTAATTTAAATTGTGCTTGCAGTGTTTGTTATTTGCAGCGTAAGCCGATATTTCATAATGCTGGTAATTGTTATTTGCTAAAATATCCTGGCACTGGCATTGCATTTCCCAGGTAGTATCATCATTTGGTAAAACCGGGGGTGATTTGTGAAAATAGGTATTCGGTTCAATGGTGAGTTGATAATGAGAGATATGCGTTGTTTGTAAATCGATAGCCGTTTGTATATCAGCTTCAGCTTGTTTTCTATTTTGCCCCGGCAGTCCATACATTAAATCAAGGTTAATACTGTTAAAACCGGCATTTTGAGCAGTTTCAATTGCTGTAATGGCATTGCCACCAGTATGTATGCGTCCTAAAGAGTGCAGAAAATCATCATTGAAACTTTGCACCCCGATGGACAGGCGATTAATTCCGGTATCTCGAAACTCTTTAAATTTTTCTTTATTTGAACCGAAATCAAATGTGCCCGGATTAGCTTCCATCGTGATTTCAACTTCAGGACGAATAGAAAGAAGTGAGCGTAAGCCTGATAATAATCTATCCATCGACTCAGGCGAAAACAAACTGGGTGTTCCTCCTCCCATAAAGACTGAATGAATGGATCGACCCCACACTTCCGGTAATGCGAGTTCGGCATCTTTTAGTAAGCTGTCGATATAACGCGTTTCATCAAAATCGGATTTTTTTTCGTGTGAATTAAAATCACAGTAAGGACATTTTTTAACGCACCAGGGGAAGTGTATGTAAAGTGATAGTGGTGGTAGGGTCGTGAATTGAATCATACATTTTTTACAATTATTTTTTAACCACTAATTCGTCAACTTGTTCTTTTAGATCAACTGCTGAAGCAAAAAAATCATTACTACTACGAATATTAGCCATTATAAAATCAGGTACTTTAATTGATTTTGAATAGACGAGCTGTGTGCTGTATTCCGGTTTATCCAGATAATAAGCAAGATGAACGACAAAATTTAGTGAACCGGCAGATATAATTGCTGCAATTAGCATTTTCTTTTTACTAAGCGGACTACTAAAATTCAGGTGACCATATATTAGGGCGATACTAAAAACAGCCGTGGTCAGCGCAAGCGTCCACCATGTGAAATCAACCAATGAAAAAGCAAATTCAATATTTTCACTAAAAATTTCAATTACGGTTAATGTAATAAGTAAGGAGCATATTAATACGGCATGGTAGGTAAAATAAAAACGATGGGTAATAACCTTACTCGCAATCGACCACAGTGCAGCCCATGCAGCAAATAAAAAAAACATTGCGATAATACCCGAGAGTAATGTTTTAAAACTAACTTCCCCCGTTTCAGCCATATAGTCATCAACGATAAATATTCCTGCACTAAACAACCAGACAAACAGAAATGTATAAAAATTAGTTGCTAACATACTAAGTTTACTGGGTGTACTTCGTTGTATAGCTGTTTCTCTAACAGAATATTCCAGACTTCTAAATCGTATATCAGTATGACCAATTCGAATACGCAAATTATTGTTAATTATTAAATTATCATGCTGTTTTAAAGGAGCTGTGCTGAATAAACCATTTTCTGAGTCATTGTCAGCAACGGTAAATATATAATTGACATTGCTGTCGATTTTAAGATGCACAGGCGATATATAGGGATCATCGATAATTATATCGTTTGTGTATGCTCTGCCTATCGTAAATGGATATTTATCAATTCGATTGCGTTGCTTTACTTTTCCAAAACGATCCAGTATTTCTATTATAAATGGTGCTTGAAGGCTTAATGATTGTCCCATTTGAAAGCCTCCAGATAGGAATGTGAAAACATAATCGCATTTTCATAACTAATACCAGACATTGATAGTGTGGTCTGTAAACTATTATCATCACTGTTTAAAGTAATAGCATGCAGTATTACATCATACAACCCTGCGAGTTTTTTATAGGTTCGCAAGCATAGGGCGGTTTTAAACAAAATCGAATTATTTTTAACAAAATTAGTCATACATCGAAATTCTGTCATATCTTCTTTTCGACCAGAAAATGAATGTTCGGGTGCAGAATAGAATTGTTGTAATAAAGTATAAAATTGATAACGATTCATTTTAGATGAATTAATATAGTGGTGGGTGTAGTGTATTTCACCTGTCTCAAACCCACGGCTAATGTAAATATTGTTTTTAGTCGAACAGGAACGACTGCTTGATTGATACGGAAGATCCTCATGATCGGTAGTGTCGCCCCAGCAGGTGATATAAGATGATAATTTATCCGGAACGGTAAACTTAGCCAACCGATTAGTCTTAATTGGCGCATTGTTTATTTGTTTCATGTATTGGTTTTGATTCTCTATCAACTGCTTACTAATATCAGTTAAAAAATTATCACTGGGTTTCTGATTTGTTATTAGTAAGGCGACATACTTTGCAGGCACCAGGAAACCGATTTGATTCCCGGCCGTTGCAACATTAACACCAATAACTTTGCCTTCACTGGTAATTGATGGGCCGCCGCTCATCCCCGGGTTAATTGAACTGGTCAGCAGGATACGTTCATGCACTGTGTCATCAGTAAAACCGTTATAAGTACCTTCAACTATCGTCATCCCCAGATCATGCGGATTGCCCAGGGAATAAATACGTTTTCCTTTTTTTGCTTTTGATGATAATAATTTTAAGTAAGGTGTTTTAGTGTCAGATTGTTTAATATTCAATAATGCTAAATCATGAATAACGTCAATATTAATGAGTGTCGCGGGTATCGATTTTCCATCACTGGTTCCAATCTCAATTCGATATTGTTTGGGACGGTAGATAATCCGTTCGATAACATGGTAATTGGTTATAATAAATCCATTTTCATTTATGTAGAAGCCACTGCCAATGGTTGATTTGGCATCAGTCGATTTATCAATAATACGAATTTGTAATAAGCGGTTTTTGAATTCTTTAAAAACGTCTTGCGTGGAGGCTGAACTACTGCAGGTTATAGAAAAACCGAGTACTAGAAAGAATAATCGGGGTACTATTTTATAGCCTGAAAACATTTAGAGTTCGCCAAAATAACGAATTAGTCTTTTCAGGGCTTGCCCACGATGTGATATGCTATTTTTGATATCTGAACTTAGTTGTGCCGCAGTGCAATTATGATCTGGAACAAAAAAAACAGGATCGTAACCAAAACCATTATCACCCATTGGTTCCTCAGTGATGACGCCTTCCCAGGTGCCTTGAGCAATAAACGGGGTTGGGTCATCGGCATGTTGCATAAAGACCATTAAACATTGAAAACGTGCAGTTCGTTGTTCCTTTGATACGTTCTCTAATGCTAATAGCATTTTGTTTAGATTCTCTTTATCACTGGCATCTTCACCAGAGTAACGTGCAGAATAAATACCCGGTGCACCCTTTAAAAAATCCACCTCAATCCCGGAATCATCCGCGATTGTCGGTAAGCCCGTTACCATAGCAGCATGACGTGCCTTTAATATGGCATTTTCAACAAATGTTAAGCCTGTTTCTTCAACATCAATCACATTGAAATCCGATTGCGGTACAACTTCAAGCTTGAGATTTGTTACCATTTGGGCAATCTCTCTTACTTTACCCTGGTTATTACTGGCAAGAACAACTTTTTTCATATTAGTCCAATAGAGCCTGAGTTTGTTTTTCGATTAATTCAGCGATGCCTTTTTTAGCGACAGCCAGTAATTTAACCAGCTCCTCTTCTGAGAATGCAGCCCCTTCAGCCGTTCCCTGAATTTCAATAAAATGATTATCGTTATTCATAATGACATTCATATCAGTTTCACAGTTAGAATCTTCATCATAGTCTAAATCCAGTACCGCTTCACCATTATAGATGCCAACGGATATTGCTGCGATATGATTAATAATCGGATTTTCTTTAATCACTTTTTTAGTTAATAAATGATTAACCGCATCAACTAATGCCACATAGGCACCGGTAATCGAAGCAGTTCGGGTACCGCCATCAGCCTGAATAACATCACAATCAATAGTAATACTGTTTTCACCTAATTTATGGAGATCAACAGCAGCACGAAGTGAGCGACCAATTAATCGTTGAATTTCAACAGTACGTCCACCTTGTTTGCCACGCGCCGCTTCACGTCCCATTCGACTGCCAGTAGAGCGGGGCAGCATGCCATATTCAGCGGTTATCCATCCCTGATTTTTACCGCGTAAAAATCCCGGGACACGTTCTTCAACTGATGCTGTACATAATACTTTAGTATCACCACACTCAATTAACACAGAACCTTCTGCGTGCCGGGTATAGTTTCGGGTAATTTTAATGTTTCGTAATTCGTCTAAAGCACGACCACTGGGGCGCATAGTAAGTTCCTTTATTATTAATGATTAATTAAATGATTATTATACTACAAATACCTGACTTTCAGATAAGGCGATTGCTTTTAAACTCTTCTGAAGATTATAGAAAAATATATAAGAAAATTAATCTATTTCATGTTTATATTCATCAAGCACATCTTCAATATTTCGAATGGCAAGATCCAGCTCATATACTTTTTCTTTTGCTTCTTGTTGTTTTTCTAATTTTTCTTCTTCAGTATGCAAGCCTTCAGTAAGGGCATTAATTCGAATTGCAATGGCACTGGTGTTATCAGCGTGTGGTGCACTCGCTTGTAATGCCTGTTCGGTTAATTTTGCCAAACCACGTTCGATTTCCATGCCATTTAAAATTTCACCTAATACCGCGTCATCAAGAGGTTCCCATAGACCATCAGTGCACAGTAATAATATATCACCTTTTAATAATGGCACTTCAGCACTAACATCAATGGTTGGCATGACCTGCATGTGACCAATACACTGGGTAATGTAACCCCTCATAGGATGGCCTTGTCGTTTATCAATACTGATTTTGCCACGTTGATATAACTCTTCAACATAGGAGTGATCTTTAGTGCGATAAAGTGAAAGACCTTCACGAAATAAATAAAAACGACTGTCACCAACATGAGCCCAATAGGCCTTATCATTTTGAATCAAACATAAAACAGCTGTGGTTCCAGGCTCAATTGCAGGTTGGTGATTTTTGCCCATTGTTGTCACAGCATTATGTGACACGCGTAATAAATTGGTTAAATAGCGTTTGGGATCATCAATCGGTGTGGTGGAAGATTCGAAAATATTAGTGACAGTATCTATTACCGTCTCTGCTGCCAGATCGCCGCCTTTTTTGCCACCGATACCGTCAGCTAAAACCAGTAAAATACAGTCATCTGTTTCCAGAACCTTAACCCGGTCCTGATTGTATTTTCGATCACCTTGTTCATTTGTTTCCGTTATTGTGTATTGCATATTTTGTCATCCCTACAGGAAGAAAAAACGACTCTTGCTTCGTAATTTTTCTTCTTTCTCCCAATCTACATTGTTTAGTTTAGTAAATATTTGTTCCAGATTTTGTGGTCGTAGCAATGGGTCGACTTCCATCGCCCAATCAATAGTTTCTAATAAATTCTGGGTATAGTGTTTTTTAAATGCTTGTACCGCTGGTTTTAAATTATCGCGTTCCCGTCGATCGATTGATGAAAGCGGTTGCTTACCTTCAATGCAGGTGCGCATTGTCGCACCAAGTGCATAAATATCGGTCCACGGACCAACGTAGCCACCGGGATCGAGTTGTTCAATCGGTGAGTAACCGGGAGTAATAACCTGAGTTGTTTGATCTTGTCGTGAATTCATCATTTCATGCACTGCACCAAAGTCTAGCAACAAGGGACTTCCACCTTGTTTAATGTGTATGTTCCCCGGTTTGATATCGAGATGCAATAATCCTTGCGAATGAATTTTATGGAGACCGGACATCAAGGGTAAAAAAACCGTTCGAATTAATTCTTCACTGAGATTTTTACGGTGTTTTTTAATATAGGCATGAAGATTAGAACCTTCCTCATAATCCATCACCATATATACTGTACCATTACCGCGGAAAAAATTGGTCACATTTACAATATTGGGGTGTTTTAGAGTAGCCAGAGTGCTGGCTTCCTGAAAAAATAAACGCCTGCCATGCGCAAATCGTTCACTGTTTTTATCGGAATTGGCAGTCACTAAAAAGTTAGGTGCCCGTGTTGCCAGTTTATTGGGCATGTATTCTTTAATAACAACGTTTCTGCTATAGCCCTTGTAACCAATTTCATTCGCTAAATAGACAACACTGAAACCGCCCCCCCCTAAAACAGACAGGATTTCATATTTATCAATTTTGGTGCCATCTGGTAAGGGTTTGTTCAAATTAAAATCTCTTAATACTCATCATAATTTTACGAAATCAAATTTTGTCGGGCTAATAAGCTTATCACAGCTGTTTTTGATGTACACGCCGTGAACCTTGAATAATCGGTTAATCGAGTATCATAAATAGTTTTAGTTGGGCAATTAAATTAACACACTATTATTAATAGTGTTATATTTCTACCACTACAAGCATTCTATATAAGTATAGATTAAACAACGAATACAGGTGATTGAATATGGTATCAAGCATGACAGCGTTTGCTCGTCAGGAATCCAAAGCAGACTGGGGTTCGATGACGCTGGAGTTACGTTCCGTAAATCACCGTTTCCTGGAAATGAATTTGCGACTTCCCGAAGAGATCAGAAGCATTGAACCCCTAATTCGAGAACAAATGTCGAAGCAACTTAACCGTGGCAAAGTGGATGTTTCATTACGATTTCAGTCGGCTCAGACGGACAACAAAAACCTTATTATCGATAAGGATTTAGCTAAAAAAGTCGTTACAACCTGCCAGGAAGTTGATGCATTCATTGGCAATGCCGCGATGCTTAATTCACTAGAAATATTACGTTGGCCGGGTGTGATCACCACACCGGAAACGGATAATAAAGAAATTCAAACGGCTTTTCTGGCGTTATTAGAAACTGCGCTAAATGAACTCGTTGAAAGTCGGCAACGGGAAGGGAGTAAATTAGAGGAAATTATTCGTTCCCGATGTGAAACGATGGCGGCAATTGTTGCTAAAGTTCGAAAACGTTTACCCGAAGTGAATAATCTGGTTCGTGAGCGGTTACTAACAAAATTAAAAGACTCGCAATTAGAACTCGATGAAAATCGTTTTGCACAGGAAGTTGCCTATATGGTTCAAAAGATGGATGTTGACGAAGAAATGGACCGTTTATCAACCCACATAATCGAAGTTCAACGGGTATTAACTGAAGAAAAAGCTAAGGGCAGAAGACTGGATTTCTTGATGCAGGAGCTCAACCGTGAAGCGAATACGCTGGGCTCCAAATCTGCTGATACCGAGACAACCAATCACTCGGTTGAATTAAAAGTGCTAATCGAACAAATACGCGAACAAGTTCAAAACATTGAATAACAAACGAGCAATATCGCAATGACC
>JBGMRJ010000048.1:5437-8235 GCA_048061315.1 Gammaproteobacteria bacterium | reverse complement strand
GGTGCCGGTAAAACAAGCTTAATCGCTGCATTACTAGCGAAAACCGAGAATATTCAGTTAAGTATCTCTCATACAACACGGCAGTCTCGTCCGGGAGAACAAGATGGCGTGCATTATCATTTTACGGCCATTGAAACATTTCAGGAAATGATTAAAAATGATGATTTTCTCGAATATGCCAAGGTTTTTGATAATTTTTATGGAACTTCGCGACATTCACTCGAACAACAACTCGCAACCGGGAGTGATGTCATCCTTGAGATTGATTGGCAAGGTGCTCGACAGGTAAAAAAAGTGATTCCGGATTGTGTTGGTATTTTCATTATGCCGCCATCACGACAAGCCTTAAAAGAACGCCTAACCGGGCGCGCAACGGACAGTGAGGCAGTGATCGAACGGCGAATGTCTGATGCCGTGAGCGAAATGAGCCATTATCACGAGTTTGATTATTTGCTCATTAATGATGATTTTGAGCAAGCATTGCAGGAGCTTGAAATTGTGCTTAAATCGCAACAATTTCGAATATCGATGCAAAAGCAGAATTTATCCAATATATTAGCGGATCTGGTGGAAAAATCGTAAGTAAATGCTTAGAATAGCAAGCATCTGACTTTACTGTATTTTAGAAGTTATAGTGAAGGTCATCTCAATTTTGGATAGTCCCACATTAGTACATATCTGGAACTTCCTCATTTATATATAAGTATCGCTAGGAGTCAAAATGGCACGAGTTACTGTAGAAGATTGTTTAGAAAATGTTGATAACCGATTCGAATTAGTATTAGTTGCATCCAAACGTGCACGGCAATTAGCCAATGGTAAAACACCAACACTCGAATGGGAAAATGATAAAGTAACCGTAATGGCGTTACGCGAAATTGCCGAAGGTCATATTAATGCCTCGATACTCACTGAAGTCGAAGTCGAAGAAACCGAAGAAGAATTCTTAATGGACGGTCAAGAATCAATGAATACTAATGTTGATTCAGACAAGAAGGAATTAAGCAGCGATGAATTACTTGCCAGTCAGGTAGAAGCGTTATTAGCTGCGAGCAATGATATTCTTGGTGGTGTTGCTCCTGTTGAAGATGCAAGTGCTGAACCTCAGGCAAACGTTGCAGATGAAGCGCCATCAGCTCCAGAGCCATCTGTTTCTAATAATTCAGAGTTTTCAGCTAATTTACTGAATTCTGCTTTTATGAAAAGTGATACACCAACACCCACACCAACACCTGCTACAGAATCCGATAGCCCTAACGTTGATAGTGACGCAGGCGAATCTGAAGCACCTTAAATTCACCGGACATGTCTGCACCCGAATACAGGGATAGCAACGATGTTTTCTTAATAAGTGATCTCTGTTCTATGCTCGAGAAATATCTCGAGCATGATCAAGTCACTGAAGTTTACCAGGCTTATTTATTTGGAGCTGAAGCACATGATGGTCAGCATCGTGTGTCGGGTGAGCCGTATATTTTCCATCCCCTCGCTGCCGCACGAATCCTTGCTGAAATGCACATGGATCATAAAAGCATTATTGCTGCTATCCTGCATGATGTTATCGAAGATACTAAACACGCAAAAGACGAAATAGCCAAATTGTTTGGAGATGAAGTTGCTGATTTAGTTGACGGTGTTAGTAAACTTACCAATATTCATTTTGAAAGTAAGGCCGAAGCACAGGCTGAAAATTTTAGAAAAATGATGCTCGCCATGGTGCAGGACATTCGAGTCATTCTGGTGAAGCTTGCCGATCGCATGCACAACATGCGTACCTTAGGGGCTTTAAATCCTGAAAAAAGACGAAAAATAGCGCGAGAGACATTAGATATTTATGCTCCTATTGCGATGCGCCTGGGCATGAATAATATTAGGCTGGAGTTAGAAGCGTTAGGGTTTGTAGCATTATATCCTATGCGCTGTCGGATATTAAAAGAGTCAGTGCGAAAAGCAGGTGGTCATCGAAAAGAAGTTGTTACAAAAGTAGAAATCAGTATTCAAGAGCGTCTGAAACAAGAAGGCATTAGTGCCGAGGTCGTTGGCCGCGAAAAACATTTGTATAGCATTTATCAAAAAATGTTAAGCAAAGCATTATCCTTTCATGATGTTATGGACGTGTTTGCGTTTCGAATTACAGTCGATTCAGTTGATATGTGCTACCGGGTGTTGGGAGTGATTCATAATTTATACAAACCAGTTCCTGGTCGTTTTAAAGATTATATCGCTATACCGAAATCCAATGGTTATCAATCATTGCACACAGTATTATTTTCATTAAACGGTTTAAGCCTTGAAGTTCAAATTCGAACTGAAGATATGGATAAAGTCGCCAGTGCCGGTATTGCAGCACACTGGTTATATAAAAGTGGTAAAGAGTCTGGTAATAGTGCGCAAATACGCGCACGACAATGGTTAAAGAATTTATTAGAAATGCAACAATTTTCCGGAAATTCGATGGAGTTTCTTGAGAATGTAAAAATAGATTTATTTCCGGATGAGGTTTATGTATTTACACCCAACGGTGATATTTTAGAATTACCCCGTGGTGCAACCGCAGTAGACTTTGCTTATGCCGTTCATACCGATGTGGGTAACCAATGTGTCGCAGTTAAAATTGATAGAATATTAATGCCACTTCGTACAAAATTATTTAATGGACAAAAAATTGAAATTATAACAGCCTCTGGTGCAAAGCCGAATCCAGTCTGGTTAGATTTTGTTAATACGGTTAAAGCTCGAAGTAATATCAGACATTATCTTAAAAATCTGAAACAAGAAGAATCAATTAGTTTAGGTAA
>JBGMRJ010000048.1:0-5337 GCA_048061315.1 Gammaproteobacteria bacterium | reverse complement strand
ATCCTCTGTATATAAAAGGCACAGAAAGCACCGTGGTACAATTTGCCAAGTGTTGTCGCCCAATACCGGGTGATCCGATTCTGGCTTTTGTGTCGGCTGGTCGGGGAATTGTGATACACATACACGATTGTAAAAATGCAGAAGCATTTTCCAACAAACCGGAGAAATGGATCGACATTCAATGGGAATCAAAAGTTGAAGGCAACTTTCCGGTAGAAATAAAAATGATGGTTAAAAATCAGCGCGGTATCCTCGCAACCGTAGCGGCTGCAGTGGCCGAAAAACAGGCAAATATTGAAAGTGTCGATATGGATGAGCGTGATGGCATCCATTCAGCATTATCCTTCGTTATTTCAGTTACGGATAGAAAACATCTGGCAAATGTTATTCGACATGTGCGGCGATTAAAATTAGTATATCGAATCAGCAGAGTGCGACGATAGGAATGATCGAGACTTTAAAATTAATTTAGAAATATCAGGAGAAATAAAAATGGCCCGAGAAATAATTCACACCGATAAAGCACCAAAGGCCATCGGAACGTATTCACAAGCCGTAAAAACAGGAACAACTGTTTATATGTCAGGACAAATACCACTGATTCCAGAAACAATGGAAATGGTAGCCGGTGACATAAAAGCGCAAATTCATCAGGTATTTAAAAACTTAACTGCTGTCGCAAATGCAGCCGGTGGTGATTTAAATTCAATAGTAAAGTTAAATATTTTTTTAACGGATATGGCAAATTTTCCATTCGTCAATGAAATAATGGCAGAATATATCCAACAACCTTATCCAGCGAGAGCCGCAGTAGGGGTAGCGTCACTACCTAAAGATGCCGCTGTTGAAATGGATGCCGTGTTGGAATTATAAATACACATAAAACATCACTGCTGTCCCGCTAACTTTAAAGCGAGAATAAAAGTTAGGACTTGGAATCGGTGTAGCCTTCTAAAGACCGTCTGCTGCATGGATGCAGCAGCCGAGCGTGCCAGGGATGGCGAAAGCGCGTCTTTAGAAGGCTACACCGGTTTCAAGTCCGGTGGTATTGCAATTAGCTCATACGGTTATACAGCTTAACTTTAAAGCTAATTTTCTTTTTTTAACGGGACAGCAGTGATAAAACATAATGCAAATTACACCTGACAACTCAGAATCCTTATTAAACCTCAAAGGCATCGGCCCTAAGGTGCAGGAAAAACTTGCCAAGCTTTCGATTCATACTATTCAGGATCTATTATTTCATTTACCACTTCGCTATGAAGACAGGACACGAGTGGTTCCAATTGGCAGTTTACGTAAAGATGATGAATGTGTTGTTATTGGTGAAGTGCAGTTAACCGAGATTAAATTTGGTCGTCGTCGAATGCTGCTATCGCGGATACACGATGGAACCGGATCATTAACATTGCGTTTTTTTAATTTTAGTGCAGCGCAAAAAAAAAATCTGGAACGCGGCACGACTATTAAATGTTATGGCACGGTGCGTCGTGGAGCCGGTGGCTATGAAATGATCCATCCGGAATATGAGCGTGTGGCCGTAAGTGAAAATAATTCCAGTGATATCGATGATATGAATAATATCACTGCTGTAAACGAATTTTTAACGGCTGTCTATCCCACGACTGAGGGATTACATCAAATTCGTATTCGTAATATTAACGATCAAGTGATGGACATGTTACGGCAAGGCAAGATCAAACTCGATGAATTTTTATCCGAAGAATCATTAGCACCATTAAATCTGCCCAAGCTGGATGAATCATTATTATACGTTCATCGGCCACCGCCGGATGCCCCGGTTGATATTTTAAAAGACGGTATCCACCAAACACAAAAACGCTTGTCATATGAAGAATTATTAGCGCATTACTTAAGTATGGCGCAATTCAGAGAGCAAGTTCAAAAATTAAAATCCTATGCATTATTATCAGAAAATGCACTGGTATCCAGGTTTATAGCATTATTACCTTTTAGTTTAACCAAAGCACAACAAAGAGTAATTCTGGAAATAGAAACGGATATTAAAAACGATTTTCCGATGCAACGATTAGTACAAGGTGATGTCGGCTCGGGAAAAACCGTCGTTGCCGCAGTTGCGGCATTACACGCCATTGAAAATAATTACCAGGTTGCCATGATGGCACCAACTGAAATTCTAGCAGAACAACATTATCAAAATTTTTTAAAGTGGTTTGAAACACTCGGTTTATCGGTGGGTTGGTTATCTGGTAAAATGAAAGTTGCTGAAAAACGACAATCTCTCGAGAATATTAAAAATGGAAAATTTAATATCGTTATCGGCACACATGCCTTGTTTCAGGATGATGTGATATTTAAAAATCTGGCACTGGTGATTATTGATGAGCAACATCGCTTTGGCGTTCATCAACGTTTAGCGTTGCGAGAAAAGGGCAAGTTTAACGATTATTATCCTCATCAATTAATTATGACAGCAACACCAATCCCCAGAACATTAGCAATGACCAGTTATGCCGATTTGGATTGTTCGATTATTGATGAGTTACCACCGGGGCGAAAGCCAGTCGAAACCGTTGTTTTAAGTGATAAACGACGTGCAGAAGTTGTGTCTCGAGTACATCAAGCCTGCAAAGATAAACGGCAGGTTTTTTGGGTCTGTGCGCTGGTTGAAGAATCAGAATCACTGCAATGCGAAGCAGCGCAAGATACAGCGGATTTATTAGCAGAAGCATTACCCGACATAGCGATTGGTCTGGTACACGGGCGATTAAAATCAATTCAAAAAGAACACGTCATGTCCCATTTTAAACAGGGAAAGATAGATTTACTGGTGGCGACAACGGTTATCGAAGTTGGGGTTGATGTTCCTAATGCCAGCCTGATGATAATCGAAAATGCAGAACGGTTTGGATTAGCACAATTACATCAACTGCGAGGCCGGGTTGGTCGAGGTGATCAAGCCAGCGCCTGTGTATTAATGTATCATGGGCCATTATCCAAAATTGGCAATGAACGTCTTACTGCAATGCGTGAGTCCAATGATGGTTTTTATCTGGCGCAAAAAGATTTGGAACTACGCGGTCCCGGTGAAGTGCTTGGCACCAGACAAACCGGAATGTGGCAGTTAAAAATTGCAGATATTCAACGTGATGAAGAAATGTTACCGCACATACGGGATGTAGCGAATAAGATGGTACGTGAGAACTCGGCAGCTATTTTACCCATTATCCAGAGATGGATGGGGGATGCGATGCATTATGGTAATGCGTAATTAATTTTATGAAAACAAAAAAGTGGAATTCACTTCACAATATTGGGCGGCATGTCAATGAACCCGTCTGGAAACCAAAATACCAATGGATAAGTGAAGCAATTCCGCCATCGTTTTCATGCTGGTTGCACGACAGTGGCTCATTAACAAAACAGATTAAAAATACCTGTTCTGAACAGTTTAGCGTTCATGTGCTTAGTCAACGATGGGCAATACCCATGCTCAATGAGTCACTCAGATTGCAAAGTAATCCAGCTGAATATGCCTTAATTCGGGAAGTGATTTTATATTGTGGTGTTGAATCATGGGTTTTTGCACGTACCATCATCCCAAGAAAGACATTAACCGGTAAACAACGGCATTTATCCATGTTAGGCTCCAAACCATTAGGTGCTATTTTATTTTCTGATCCTAATATGCATCGAGATGAAATTGAAATTGCGCGTATTGATTCACAGCATGCATTATTTTCAACAGCCATGGCCGGGCATGAGAATTCGCAAAATTGTAATGAAATTTGGGGTAGACGGTCGATTTTTTATATCGGGAAACATAAACCACTTTTGGTAAATGAAGTTTTTTTACCTAATATATTGCACTGTCAATATCGAGCATCAAAAGTGCAGCAGGTGTAAAATCATGTTAGATAAGTTAAAAATTTATTTAGTATTAATGCGTTTTAACCGGCCTATCGGAATATTTTTATTACTTTGGCCAACACTCTGGGCGTTATGGTTAGCAGCTGAAGGAACGCCTGATCTGTTTATATTAGTTATTTTTATCTCAGGTGTTGTGTTAATGCGTGCTGCAGGTTGTGTTATTAATGATTTTGCAGATCGAAAAATAGATCTGCATATTGAACGCACTAAAGATAGACCGCTAACCAGTGGCAAGGTGACAAAAAAGGAAACACTTATTTTGTTTTTTGTCCTGGTCGCTATTGCTTTTTTATTAGTGCTTCTGCTTAATAAGCTAACACTGTATTTGTCATTTGCAGCATTGGCATTAGCCAGTATTTATCCTTTTATGAAACGCCACACTCATTTACCGCAAGTTGTATTGGGTATGGCTTTTGCCAGTTCAGTGCCCATGGCTTATGCCGCTCAAACTAACTCTATTCCAAAAGAAGCCTGGTTAATTTATGTTTTAACCGTAGTGTGGACTGTGATTTATGACACCATGTATGCCATGGTTGATCGCGAAGATGATCTTAAAATTGGTGTTAAGTCTACAGCTATTTTATTTGGGGATGCAGATAAAATTATACTGGCGTTCTCCCAGGTATTATTAGTTTTCGGATTTCTTCTGCTTGGCAGTGAGTTAAATTTAAATCTATATTATTATATTGGATTAGCTGTTGCGAGTTGTTTTTTTGTGTATCAGCAATACTTGATTAAAAATCGTGAAAAGAGTTTATGCCTTAAAGCATTTTTAAATAATAATTGGTTTGGTCTTAGTATCTATTTAGGTATATTAGGAAATTATATATTTTCCTGATTATGAGTTGAGTAATGAACACTAAAATTTTTATCAGAATAATCACTGTCATCTATTTAGTTATTTATACGGCTATTGGTACTGCTTTTGCTGTTGAAGATACGCCTGAATTTAATCCAATAGCGATCAATAAGGTATTAGATAAAGCTGAACGAGAGTTAAAAAGACAAACAATTAGAATTAATAAACTTGATGAGTATTTCAAAAATATTAAAACTTATCGGGTCTTGGCACTATCCTGTGTAGATTCTAAGAACAAACTTATATCAGCATTCGCTGAAAAATCGAAACTACTTGAAGAAAAGGTGAAAGGCGAGTCTTTAAATGTTACAAAAAAACGAAACGATTTATTCAAGCAAGAAACAAAATTAAAAAATGAATTAACTAGTTGTAAGGTTATTGTTTTACGAACTGAAGAATTAAGCTATAATATAAATAGAGTTAAGCAACAAATATTAGCGCAACGATTGCTGGCTCAAGGTCCCGACTTCTTTAGTCTGATTTTAAAAAACTGGGATAACCCATCGTTATGGACAGATGCTTTAAAGAAAATTGTATTTGAGCACAGTGGGTTACTAGAATTAAAA
>JBGMRJ010000047.1:6352-21323 GCA_048061315.1 Gammaproteobacteria bacterium | reverse complement strand
TTTCAAAAATACATGCTAGGCAGCGATTACCTATCGGCTGAAATTAACAGACTGAAATCCAGGGGCGATGAAATTACAGCTGACGATTCATTTATTCCCACTATGCCTGCTTTACTTTCTGAGCTTTCAATATTAAATAAAAAATCATTTAATTTTGATGGGGCTAAACTTTATACTCTTGATAAGCTTGCAGCAAAAAATGATGCGGCGACTAAACCAAACAGACGCTTAATTGCAATTTTAGGGTTGCTATTAAGTGGATTTTTAGCATTATTTGTTGCTTTAATTGTTTCAACTGTACAAAAACGAAAATTAGCTAAATCAGAAACAAAGCTGTAATACTATTCAACTAACGCTGTTTAATTATCAGATTTTTACCTTGCTGGGTAAATTCCAGATCCTTTAAAAAACTCATCCCGAGTAATATTTCTTCATAGTCGACATTCGGATTTATTGACGCTCTGACTTTATTCTTCTTGATTCCTGCTATTGAGACGCTATTTAACCGGGTTTGAAACGCAGTTGCTGTACCATTCGCAGTTTCATATTCAACTTCACGGCCTTTGGTTAAATTAAGCCTGTTTGCCACTGCGATGGGAATGGATATATCGCTAGCACCAGTGTCGATCATAAAGACAACTTTTTGGCCGTTGATTTTACCATCTGTTATATATTGTCCAAATCGATTGCGCGTTAGCACAACTTGCTGATTACCATTTTTTTCGACACTGCTTTGTATGTTTTGATTTGGATTTTTTTGATCATCAACAATGCCATTAAAGAATACTGTTACGATACCCAGGATCAGTAACCACATTAACCAAATCATGTTGCGACCAATTTTACTTAAATGTTGATCATTTTTATTTTCCAAAATAGTACTTCTTTTTTTGCCAAAGATAACAGTTAAACAAATATACCATAAGCGCTAATGCTTTTTAGTTCAATTGTTAAACTATTTAGACCAACTAAATAGTGGATAGAATGCCGATAAATTGACGATTGAGTAAATTAAACATTTTATCTTATTGATCTTGTTGAACTTCATAAGTGTCAAAATTATACCGAAAATATTCTTTAAGTTATTGAATTTTATGACGATATCCATCTTAACAGTAATACAAACGAGTTTGTTGGATGATATCAAGATCAATTATTTTTTCTTTGTTGCTCATTATTACGGGCAGTGCTACAGCTGATGAATTACACCTAATCGTAAGTGGTAAAGCGATACATTTTAGTAATGCTAAATATAATGAGAAAAATACCGGTTTGGGATTTGAATATGACTTTGAAGAACGAAATAATTGGATACCGTTGATCACCGGTGCATCGTTTAAAGACAGTAATAATCAAACTTCGAATTATTTGGGTGGTGGAACAAAGCGACGATTTCGTTTTAGTAATGACCCAAAAGGGTTTCATATTGATGCCGGGATATTTGCATTTTTAATGACACGATATGATTACAAAAATAATGATCCTTTTATCGCTGCTTTACCATTTGCATCATTGGGTTTTGAATGGTTTTCTATCAATGTTACTTACGTACCAAAAATGAAACCTAAAATGGTGGCATTTGTCTATTTCCAAGCAACGGTTAAACTGCTGGAATTCTAGTTTAACGCTTTTAAATTTCTCATTACGTTAAATAAAATCACGCCCTTACTCGCTATCATAAATATAGCTACGCTTAAAATCTCATGTTAAGCTATAATCCTAAAAAAAGGGAGAAGGCAGGGTGTTCAAATCAAAATTTATTTTTATAGTAATTTCTTTTCTATTAGTACTAACCTCATGTTCAACAGTCGACCCGATGCAAGCTCTGGGATATACCTGGCGCGCCTATGAGCGGACTATTCGTTGGGACGATATATCCGGAGCTGTTCATTTCTTAAAAGAAGATGCTGTATCAACTTCAAAATTTCCAAAAGAAGTTAAAAATCTAAAAGTAACGGGGTACGATGTCATACGAAAAAGCATTAACGATGACGATATGATAGCAACTCAGGAAGTTAAAATTCGATTTTATAATGTCAATGATTTTATAGAAAAAAGTTTTATTGATAAACAGGAATGGAAATTTGATGAAAAAAATAATCGTTGGTACTTATCCTCAAAGTTATTAAAATTTCCAATAGAAAAATAAGCTGTTAGTGTTAATTTGTTGTTGAGAGCGGCAAATCCTTATGCCGATGATGACTTAACTTTTATTGACAACAGTATGGATGACATGCTGATATTCAAAATAAACAGTGTAATTTGAATATTGCCATATTGTGATCGGTGGCTCACCAATTGGCTCGTTTTTGGCTTCAGGCTCACCAAAATGTTCTTCAACACTTGTCATTGTCATTCCTCTAGGAGGAATCTCAATTGATACTGCCGATGATTGACCGGATTGTTCCGGCATTTGCAAACTATCGGCAAAAACCGGCTCTATAGCCAATACCAGCGCAATAACACTCCCTATTAAAACAGATTTCATTACTTATTTTCTCCAAATTTCAATATGCTATAAACTATACTGTATCAATAGGTTATAAACATAATTTAATGCATAATACTACTTTAGAAGGTGTTTTTATTTCGTGCAAGTTATTGTGTCGCAATTTTATGAATCAACAGATTTAAAACACTAATTTAATAATGGATACTCAAAATCACAGCACTATTCTTGAAAATTTCACTAATAGTCAGGAAGTTACTCGTTGGTTAACAGAGCTTGGTATTGAAACTAGCGAAAACCAGGTTGATCTAATCTTTCGCGCCTACGAATTTGCTCATGAGGCTCATGGACAACAGATTCGTGCATCAGGTGAATTACACATTACCCACACTGTTGCAGTAGCTGAAATACTGGCATCACTTCACCTTGATTATGAAACCATAGCAGCCGCAATCTTGCATGATGTTATTGAAGACACCGATAAAAATTTATTGCAATTAGAGCAAGCATTTGGTCCTCAAATTACGCATTTAGTTGATGGTGTCACTAAAATGAACATCATAGATCAGCAGACTGATAATTTTGGCGCAACAGGTAAGCACAAACACGGACACACCGAAAGTTTACGCAAATTATTATTAGCAATGGCAGAAGATGTGCGAGTGGTATTAATTAAACTTGCCGACAGATTGCATAATATGCGGACTTTAAAGTATTTACCGGAACAAAAACAAAAAAGGATAGCTCGCGAAACTCTGGATATCTATGCGCCATTAGCGAATAGATTGGGTATCTGGCAAATGAAATGGGAGCTAGAAGATCTGTCATTACGCTATCTTGAACCCCGAACTTATAAAAAAGTAGCCGAATTTCTTGATGAAAGTCGCTCAGATCGAGAAGAATATATTGCACGTGTAACAGCAAGTGTTACAAATGAGTTAAAAAAATCTAATATTAAGGCTGATGTTACTGGCCGACCAAAACATATTTACAGTATTTGGCGGAAAATGAAAAAAAAGGGTATCAGTTTTCATGAGCTCTATGATGTCCGTGCGGTTCGGATTGTCGTGGATTCAATCGCTGATTGTTATTCTGCCTTAGGTATAATTCACACTTTATGGAAACACATACCAAAAGAATTCGATGATTATATTGCAACGCCGAAAGAGAATATGTATCAATCAATTCACTCAGCAGTAGTCGGGCCCGAAGGTAAAACACTCGAGATTCAAATAAGAACAAAACAAATGAATGAACATGCCGAGTTAGGCATAGCTGCTCATTGGCGCTATAAAGAAGGCGCATCTCATAATAAAGGTTATGAACAGAAAATAGCCTGGTTAAGGCAGTTACTACAATGGAAGGAAGAATCCGAAAATGACAGTGATTTCATTGATCGATTTAAATCTGAAATCTTCGAAGATCGGGTATACGTGTTAACGCCCAATGGCGATATTATTGATATGTCACAAGGTGCAACACCATTGGATTTTGCCTATCACATTCACACCGAAGTGGGCAATCGATGCCGTGGTGCACGAGTAAATGGCCGCATAGTACCGCTTACATACGAATTAAAAAATGCTGATCAGGTTGAAATTTTAACGAATAGCAATGGTACTCCGAGCCGGGACTGGTTGAATAGCCAGTTAGGCTATATTAGAACCTCCAGAGCACGATCGCATGTCCGACACTGGTTTAGCCTGCAAGATATGGATATGAATATCGAAGCAGGAAAACACACTCTTGAGAAAGAATTGCATCGGCTCGGTATACGTGATGTTCAATATTCTGAATTTGCCGAATATTTCCAATTTAAAAACACCGATGATTTTTTTTCAGCCATTGGGCGGGGTGAAATTAATGCCTCCCGTTTAAGTCCCGCTGCCGCTAAATTATCTTCTCAGAAAATAGCCGTCGCACAGGAAATAAAATTAACTAAGCCACGCGAAATACCGAAAACGCCCAGTAATATCACCGTTCAGGGAGTTGGGAATCTATTAACGAATTTTTCCATGTGCTGTAAACCGGTTCTGGGCGACGATATAATTGGTTATATTACAAAAGGACGTGGTGTAACCATTCATCGCCGAGATTGTAAAAATATCTTAAACATGAATTCTGAAATGAGCTCACGATTAATCGCTGTGGACTGGAATGTTCGTTCAGAGCAAATGTACCCTGTTGATATAATCGTAGAGGCTATCGATCGCAAAGGTCTATTACGAGATATAACCGGCGTTGTTGCAAATGAAAATATTAATCTTATCTCGGTAAATACACAATCAGACAAAAAAAACAATACAGCAAAAATGAAAATTACAGTCGAAATTAGTAACGTTGATGAATTAAGTCGAGTATTAATCAAAATTGAACAATTGCCTAACATATTTGAAGTTTACCGCGCTATTGAATAACTTTTTAACTCTGGATATTCAAATTAGCACACGTTACACTGTGCTAGTTAAGCGTTAATTAATTGATTAATCAGGATTTAAAGGAAAAGAACTATGTTTCGTCCATTAGCAATTTACATAGGATTGCGCTATACCCGTGCTAAACGGCGAAATCATTTTATTTCGTTTATATCATTTTCTTCAATGCTAGGAATAGCCCTTGGCGTGGCTGCTCTAATAACGGTTTTGTCGGTGATGAACGGTTTCGAGAAGGAAGTTCGAAGCAGAATCCTCGACATGGTTGCGCACATGACGATCAGTAACTACCAAGGCAAGCTAAGTGACTGGCAAAATATTGTAGCAACTGTTAAAAAGCAACCCGAAGTAGTTGCCGCAGCACCCTATATTCAATCACAAGGCATGTTGATTCGTGGTCGATATGTACGTGGCGCTGCGATTAGAGGAATATTACCCGAGCAAGAACCCTCGGTATCCAACGTGGGCAGAAAAATGATTGCCGGCACCATTAATAGTTTGACTGCGGGTGATTATAAAATCTTGCTAGGGCAGGGATTAGCGCGAGCTTTAGGCCTCGGAATAGGTGAAAAAGTTACCATTGTAACGCCGAGTACCAATGTAACACCGGCCGGGGTATCACCCAGGATGAAACGCTTTACAGTTGCCGGTATTTTCTCTGTCGGACATGATTTTTATGATAACTCAATTGCCATTATCCACTTAACGGATGCTAAAAAATTATTTCAGATGAAAGATGAAGTTACCGGTGTTCGTGTCAAATTAAAAAATTTATTTCTTGCACCAAATACAACCGCTCGATTAGCTGAAACAGTTTTTCCAGATTTATGGATTCGCGATTGGAGTACCTATCAATCAAACTGGTTTAGAGCAGTAAAACGGGAAAAAATAATGATCTTTTTATTGTTGCTTTTGATTGTTGCCGTTGCTGCGTTTAATATTTTATCTACCCTGGTCATGGTGGTTACTGATAAACAAAGTGATATCGCAATTTTACGCACCTTAGGCGCATCCCCCAAAATGGTGACAAACATATTTATCGTACAGGGAACAATTATTGGTCTGGTTGGAACCAGTTTAGGTATTTTGGGCGGCGTATTATTAGCACTTAATATTGATATAGTCGTACCCTGGATAGAAAAATTACTCGGTATTCAGATATTAGATAAATCAATTTATTATATTAGTGATTTGCCATCTGATTTACACTGGAATGATGTCGGTTTAATTGGAATCGTGTCATTTTCAATCTGCATTCTATCGACTATTTACCCGGCATACCGGGCTTCACGTACTCAACCAGCAGATGCATTACGATATGAATAATAATTCGTCTAATACAATAGTAAATTGTACCGAACTTTCAAAACACTTTGAAATTGGTCCAGTTAAAGTTGAAGTATTAAAACAAATTGATTTATCTATTTCACAAGGTGAG
Organism: Gammaproteobacteria bacterium; assembly: GCA_048061315.1. Taxonomy (GTDB): domain Bacteria; phylum Pseudomonadota; class Gammaproteobacteria; order UBA6429; family Thiohalophilaceae; genus CAYQUC01. The sequence goes on along the minus strand of JBGMRJ010000047.1, from coordinate 15,004 downwards.
CAAGTTTCCATTATTGGCTCATCTGGCTCAGGTAAAAGTACTTTATTACACCTGCTAGGTGGACTCGACATGCCAACACACGGTTCAGTATTTGTAGATGGCAAAGACATGGCAAAATTATCCGATACTGATCGCGGCAAACTAAGAAACAGTTCACTTGGTTTTGTGTATCAATTCCATCATTTGCTACCCGAATTTAATGCCCTTGAAAATGTTGCAATGCCACTGTTAATTCGAGGCACAGCTATAAAAGAAGCACAAAAAAGTGCAACTGAGATGCTATCACACGTTGGCTTGTCACAAAGATTATTGCACAAGCCCTCGGAATTATCCGGCGGTGAACGACAGAGAGCTGCAATCGCACGCGCTCTAGTTACAAAACCTAAATGTGTATTAGCGGATGAACCTACTGGAAATCTTGATGCCACTACTGCAACAAAAATATACGAACTGATGATGGAATTAAATAGAGAATTTAATACCAGCTATATTGTGGTTACGCATGATACGGTGTTAGCCAATAAAATGGATCGTGTAATGCATTTGCAAGATGGTATTTTATCATCTTCAAGTTAATTTATTATTTATCGAGCTTCTGTTTTCGTTTTAATTTGCGTTTTTTTAAATGACTAACAATATGCAAACGCCATAATAATCGGACACTAACAGCTCCAATAGTGGCAGAGACAAGCGCTACTGTAAAACAACCAAGAAGGAAGGGTTGCCATATTTCAATTAATCGCGTTGACAACCATTCTATTGACAAATTAAATTCAATATCAATTAAAGTTGTTCCTAAAATCCAGGTGCCAACCAGATAGCAAAAGTAAAAAATTGGCGGCATGGTAATCGGATTACTAATCCACACCAGTGCGATTGATATTGGTAAATTAACACGAAAATAAATTGCTAAAGCAGCGGCAGGTACCATTTGAAATGGCATTGGCATAAACGCCATAAATAAACCAATGAACGTGGCTCCGGTAACCGAATGTCGATTCAAATGCAAAAGATTTGGGTCATGCAACAATCGACCAAAAATTCGATTTAATTGGGGGTTTGATCTGATTTTACCGTGATCAGGAATGTATTTTTTAATGTATTTTTTAACCATAGATAACGATTTTAACGTAAATTATTAATTATAACATAAATATCAGCGGAGTCTGAGACTTGTTTTTAAGGACGATTGCATTTCTAACTGGAATAATTACGCTTAGTTTTCAAAGCCAATTATTCCCTCTTGCTATTAGCTATTCGTTTATTTTGCTATCACCGTTACTACTTTTTAAAAAACGCTATATTACTTTAGCATTTTGCTTTAGTGCGGGTTTTATATGGGCAACGGTAGTAGCTCAGAATACATTGCAAAATAAAATAGCATCAGAATTAGAAGGTAAGGATATCGTAGTAACGGGGATAATTTCCAGCTTGCCGGAACAAATTAACCGTCGTACCAAATTTGAACTTAGTGTTAATACAGTTACCTATAACAATAGAAATTATTCTTCTCCAAAGAAAATAACACTTAATTGGTACGGTAAATCTCCAAAATTAATACCTAATGATAAATGGCAATTAGTTGTTCGTTTAAAAAAACCCAATGGTTACCAAAATCCGGGTGGTTTCGATTATGAAGCATGGATATTTCAAAATGGAATTGACGCGAAAGGATATGTACGAAAAAACAATTTAAATAAATTACTGGATGTAAATCAATCCAGCTTTTCGTTTACTCGAATGCGTTATAGCATTAAACAAAAACTTGAAGCGACTGTTGCGCCAAAATATCGACCAATAATATTGGCATTATTAATTGGTGATAAGAGTGAGATTAATAATGACCAATGGCGTGTTTTCAGAAAAACCGGAACCAGTCATTTAATAGCAATTTCAGGGCTTCATATTGGATTAATTGCAGCACTGGTGTTCTTTATATCGAGATGGCTATGGGGATATTACAGTATTGGTGTTGAAATTATACCGTCACCCAAGGTAGCCGCAATTCTAGCAATTATTTCAGCTGTTATATATTCAGGAATGGCCGGGTTCTCTCTACCAACACAACGCGCATTAATCATGTTATGCGTCATTATGATTTCAATTTTATTGGATGTTAGGGCGCAAAGCTGGAAAACACTGGCGATTGCTTTACTACTAGTGCTGATTTTTTCTCCATTTGCAGTCATGAATCCCGGATTTTGGTTATCATTTTTTGCGGTTGCAGTCATTTTGTATTTCTCAAAATCAACGAAATTCAATAACAAGCTTGTATCCAGCTTGTACAGTTGGGGGTTGATTCAACTGGTTATTGCAATCGGATTATTGCCATTTGTATTATTGTTTTTTAAAGAATCTTCGATCATTTCTCCCATAGCGAATCTAGTTATCGTGCCTGTATTTAGTTTTATTATTGTACCATTGGTTTTTATTGCGGGTTGTTTGGTATTTATTTTTCCATTCCTGAGTAAAATATTTTTTTCAATTGTAATTTTTATTTTAGATAAAGTCTGGTTTTTTCTTGAGTATTTATCTGAATTAAATTTTGCATCATTTCAGATTAATTATCTGACAGTATCTGCTTTCCTGTTAGCGTGTATTGGGGTCGGGTTAGTGTTTTTACCTAAAAAATTTCCAACAAAATATTTAGCACCAGTATTTTTTATACCAATATTTTTTAGTAAAATAACACCACCTGATTTTGGTACTGCAAAAATAACATTGCTCGATGTGGGCCAAGGGTTGTCAGCAGTTATTCAAACGCAACGGCATACACTGGTTTATGATACCGGCCCGCGTTACAGTGAATCATTTAATACAGGTAGAACAGTTGTTATTCCTTTTTTAAAAATTAGTGGAATATCAAAGGTTGATACGATAATAATTAGTCATGGTGATAATGATCATATCGGCGGTCTAAAATCGATTATTGAATCCATTGAGGTTGATTCAATTCTAACAAGTGTAACGACTAAGGTTAAATCCAGAATTAGAAAAAATAAAAAGATATCAATCGAAAATTGTTATAATGACAATCAGTGGTTGTGGGATGGTATTAAGTTTCAAATAATTCATCCCGGAATAGACTCCGAATTAAAAAACAATAATGCATCATGTGTGTTAAAAGTTTCGACCATTGCAGAAGAATCTGATTCAGCAAAACAAACCTATTCAATTTTACTCACTGGCGATATTGAGGCAGAGGCTGAATCTGAAATTATTGATAACGATACTCATAATATTAAATCGAATATTGTGATTGCACCGCATCATGGTAGTAAAACATCTTCGACAGAAGAATTTGTTACCAGGATTAACCCTGATTATGTTTTATACCCTGTGGGTTATCGAAACCGTTATCAATTTCCAACCGATGTTGTCTCTCAACGGTATCGTAGCCAGGGTGTGGCGGAATATTCGACCAGTGAATATGGTGCAATATCATTCGATTTAAACGCTTCTAAACTTAAAAAACCGGAACTATATAGAGTATCTCAGCGCCGATTCTGGCATAATTAGCGCTTATTCTTGCGAATTTATTTGCTTATATTATGAGCAGTAACACGTTATTATTTATGCTCAATATGCAAAAATTATATAATAAAATCAACAATTTATGAGATGGTGTTAATGTGTTTGAGATGATTAGAGCTGGCGGGTGGCTAATGCTCCCGTTATTACTTTGTTCGGTAATTGCATTTGCAATTATATGTGAGCGATTTTGGGCGTTACAACGCAAAAAAATTGCACCCAAAAATCTGGTTGGCCAAATTTGGCAATGGTATAAAAATAAGACTTTAGACAATCAGCATATAGAAGCACTGCGTAAAAGTTCACCTCTTGGTGTTATTTTAGCTGCTGGTTTACTAAATCGTCATCATCCCCGCGAGATTATGAAACAAAGTGTGGAAGAAACAGGTAGACAGGTTGTACCTGAGCTCGATAGATTCTTGAATACCTTAGGAACTATTGCTTCTATTACCCCCTTATTAGGCTTGTTAGGCACGGTTATTGGTATGATTAAAGTATTTGCCGCGATAACAACTCAAGGTGTTGGTAATCCAACAGTTCTAGCAGGCGGTATCTCTGAAGCGCTTATAACGACGGCAACTGGCTTGACAGTAGCTATCCCCAGTCTAATCTTTTATCGTTATTTCAAAGGTAAAGTGGATGAACTGGTTATTACCATGGAAGAAGAAGCATTAAAGATTGTTGATGTTATGCATGGTGATCGTGAGAAAGAGAAAAAGTAGCAGGTTTCGATTATGATGTTTCGCCAAAAAGCACTTGAAGAGCCTGATCTTAATCTGACACCGCTCATTGATGTGGTGTTTCTATTGTTGATATTTTTTATGGTATCAACAACATTTAACAAAAGTTCAGAATTGTCTATTGATTTGCCGGAATCATCCGGAAAAGTTACCGAACATAAAACATTTATTATTGAGATAAGCCTGGATCAACAAGGCCGAATTTTCATTAACGACAAAAGACTGATCAATTCAAAAGTTCGAACTTTAAAACACGCATTACAATTAACTGCTAAAGGACACAAAGATCCTCAAATAGTTATTAGTGCAGACAAGAGCACACCGTATCAATTTATTATTAAAACCATGGATGCTGTTAGACAACTAGGATTGTCAAACATGACCTTTGCAACGAAACAGGCAACTGATCCAGAATAATAATGACCAAAAACAGTGATAATGATAAATATAGCGGTATAAAAATATACCGTCGTCTTTTATCCCACGTGATGCCATACTGGGCTGTATTTATATTCTCAGTGATTGGCATGGCTTTTTATTCTGCAACTGATGGTGCTTTTGTTATTTTGATGAAGCCATTACTTGATGACGGCTTTGTTAATCAGGATCCTACCGTTATTTCCTGGTTACCCATTCTTGTTATTTTGATTTTTACAGCCAGACTGATTTCCGGTTTCATATCAACGTATTTCATGAACGTTGTTGCACGTAATGTGATTCGAGATTTGCGAAAATTAATGTTTGATCAAATCATCAATCTTCCCGTACCGTATTTTGATAATTCCTCACCCGGAAAAATTACTTCAAAGTTGGTTTACGATGTTGAACAACTCGCTGCTGCTGCATCAATTGTCATTACAATTATTATTCGTGACTCTCTTACTGTAATTGTATTACTTTCCTGGATGATTTATCTCAGCCCGATGTTAACTGCAATCTTATTAATAACACTGCCACTCATGGCTATTTTGATATTGTATGTTAGCAAACGATTTCGACGAATTGGACGTCGAATTCAAAGCTCAATGGGCGATGTTAGTCACATTGTTGAAGAAGCGATAACGGGTAATCGTGTTGTTAAAATGTTTGGTGGGCAACAATATGAACGACAACAGTTTAATAAAATTAATTCATACAATCGTAAACAGCAATTAAAACTCGAATTTACAAATTCAATAAGCACGCCATTTATACAATTGATATTGTCATTCGCTTTTGCATTTATAATTTACATGGCAACAAGCCAGGGCGAACAGGACACTATATCGGCGGGCTCATTTATCTCATTTTTGACCGCCATGTTTGCTTTAATGCAACCCATAAAACGAATTACAACGGTTAATGCCAAGATACAGATAGGAATTGCTGCAGCTCAAAGTATTTTTGAATTTATTGATTCTGAAGCAGAAGAAGACACAGGAACCTTAGAACTAAATAATGTAGCAGGGCATATTAGTTTTAAAAATATAGACTTTGCTTATAGAAAAGAAGACTCGCCAGATAAAGTATCGTTGATACTAGATAATATTAATCTGGAAATAAAAGCAAATCAATCGATTGCCTTTGTGGGGCATTCTGGTGGTGGTAAGTCAACATTAATTAGTTTGTTACCACGTTTTTATAATATCGACCGAGGTGTAATAACCCTTGATGGGATTAATATAAAAGATTTATCCCTTAAAGAATTACGAAAAAACATATCCCTCGTCAGTCAAAATGTCACTTTATTCAACGATACTATTGAAAATAATATTGCTTATGGTGCTCTGGAGTCTATTTCAGAAGACGACATTATTAATGCCACTCGAGCAGCGCATGCTATGGAATTTATTGAGAAAATGCCTGAAGGCATGCAAACTCATGTTGGTGATAATGGTGTATTGTTATCGGGTGGCCAAAGACAACGTATTGCGATTGCCAGGGCAATTTTAAAAGATGCACCGGTATTAATTTTAGATGAAGCAACCTCGGCATTAGATACTAATTCTGAACGCCATATCCAGGCGGCGATTAAAACCCTGATGAAAAACAGAACGACACTGGTAATTGCTCACCGGTTATCAACGATTGAAGATGTTGATAAAATCGTTGTGATTGATGCTGGTAAAATTGCAGAACAGGGAACACACCAGGAACTGCTTAAGGCTAAAGGAATATACGCAAATTTATACGAATTACAATTCTCGAATGATTAAACACATCCAATTTAGCTGGTATAACGAAAGTAAGATAACAGTTTTTTTAAAACCATTAAGCTGGTTATATTGCAGTATCGTGTTAATCCGAAAAAATCTGTATCGCTTTAAAATATTTAAGTCATATCAACTCAAAGTTCCGGTAATTATTGTTGGCAATATCACGGTTGGTGGCAATGGTAAAACACCATTAGTTATCTGGTTGGCAGAAAAACTAAAACAATCCGGTTATCGCCCTGGTATAATTAGTCGGGGATATGGTGGACAAGCTCAAAAATGGCCACAACAAGTTCGTCCAGACAGTGACCCTTTGGTTGTAGGTGACGAGGCTATTGTAATTTCAAGAAGAACCTCATGCCCTATGGCGGTCGGTCCCGATCGCGTTGCAACAGGTCAGGCATTAATTAAATATTCGAATTGTGACATTGTAATATCCGATGATGGCATGCAACATTACCGTCTTAAAAGGAATATTGAGATTGCTGTGGTAAATGCCGCCACTCAATTTGGAAATGAATTATGTTTACCGGCAGGGCCATTGCGTGAGCCGGTAACAAGACTGGATAAAGTTAATTTTATCGTAATCAATGGTGAACCATCAGAGATTACTAAAAATATAAATCGCATCACGTCGGATTTTAAAATGTCTTATGAAGGGGATGAGCTTTGTGACTTACACGACAACGATAAAAGAATTCCCTTATCAGATTTCGAAAATATGAAAGTTCACGTTATTGTTGCAATAGCTAATCCTAATCGTTTTTTTGAACAATTAAGAAAACTAAATATTGATGTTATTGAACATGTATTTCTCGACCACTATGTTTTTACCGAGAATGATTTAAAATTTAACGATGATTTTGCAATCATTATGACCGAGAAAGATTCTGTAAAATGTAATCGATTTGGAATAAAAAATTGTTGGTACTTACCGATTACGTGTAGAATTAGTAATTCATTAGAAATTAGTATATTTAACAAGTTAGAGAGTTAATATGGATAAAAAATTATTAGATATTTTAGCATGCCCTATATGTAAGGGACTATTGCATTTAGATAAAACTAAAAATGAGCTAATTTGTAATGTTGATAAGCTTGCTTACCCCATTAGGGATGATATTCCGGTAATGCTGGTTGAAGAAGCTCGAAAAATAGCCTCCGATGAATAATTTATATAAGATCCAGGGCTAAAAACTGAGGGTGAATTTCAGTTTTATCTTTTGTTAAAACCTGAATTGTTACATTTTTAGGAGCCCGTCGGGTAGCATCACCAAATTGATTTTCTTGAATCAGCTTTTCATCGTTACAGATTTGCAATATTAATCCCGGGTCAGATTCAATGACTTCTATTATCTGATATTGCTCACCTGAATGCATAACTCGAATTCCAATTAAAGTCCGAAGTTGCTCAAGCGATAAATTAATATTTGGCATAAATTAAACGTCCACTTATTACTTAAACTACCAATACCTTAAAGAGTAACGTAATATTCATTAAAAGTATTGATTTAATTGAACTGGATTGTTATGTTTTAGTTCATAATGTGAACTTCACTAATTAGTTGTAACTGTATGAATAATAATTTAAAAATCTCAGTTTTATTTGTTTGCATGGGCAATATTTGTCGTTCTCCTACTGCAGAAGGTGTTTTTAGAGCTTTGGTTGCAAAACATAAATTTGCCGACACTATTTTAACCGATTCGGCAGGCACTCATGCTTACCATGTTGGCGAGCCACCCGATGGTCGTGCCCAAGCAACCGCACTGACTCGAGGAATTGATTTAAGTGATTTAAGGGCACGGCGTGCAACAAAAGAAGATTTTAATAATTTTGATTATGTTTTAGCTATGGACAATGACAATTATCAAATACTTAAATCCATTTGTCCTTCAAACCAGATTGATAAATTAAAATTATTTTTAGATTACACTTCAGACTATGATGATACAGAGGTACCTGATCCTTATTATGGTGGCGAACAAGGTTTCGATTATGTCTTTGATTTAGTTGAATCTGCTTCTACTGGCTTACTAAAAGATATTCAAAACCGTTTTTTAAAATAGTTTTATTGAATAATAAAACCAGTAAAATACAATTCAGATACACCTTCAGTACCGGTATTTTCTTTTAGTACTTTTTGTATTGCCAGCAGTGCATCTTTACGTAATTTTTCTTTTCCTTTAAC
>JBGMRJ010000047.1:0-6252 GCA_048061315.1 Gammaproteobacteria bacterium | reverse complement strand
GCTAAATTTGGATCTTTATTCGTGCTTTGTTCTGTTCCTGATGGAACATTCGTATTTACAGTAGCTGCTGATTCAGTCTTAGTGGTATTGTCGGAATTATTTGTTTGTTGACGATTACTATTACTATTACGCCGACGACCACCACGACGCTGACGATTGTTTGATGATCGTTGTTTCGTGTTTTGTGATTCATTATTTGCTGTAGTATCATTTTTATTGCTAGCGACATTACCACTTTCTGACGGAGCTTGAGCCACCGTTGAATTTTGATTTTGCTGGGTAGTGGCATTTTTAACATTTTGTTGCTGTTTTTGCTTATTGTCATTTTTACGCGCATTAGGATTAGTATTTTGCGTATTACGATTATCTGGACGTTTGTTTTGACTACTATTACGCCGCTGCTGGTTTCGACCGCGATTACTGGTATTACGCGGTTTAGTATTCCTGTTACGATTATTTTGATTTCTATTATTACGATTTTGATTCGTCGTTTTTTTCTTATTAGAACCATCACCAAATAACAGAGTCCAGATATATCGAAATAAACCGACGTTACTTTGTTTTACGGGAGGACGAGGTACTTGTGGGGTGATTCTGCCAACAGCGGCTTGCTCTAATTCTGGCTCATTTTGGTTCTTATCTTTATTAGGTACTTCAACATCGACATCTTTAACATCCAGCTTATAACTGTGTGTTTTAACATCTGACTCATCATCGATTGTTCTTAAACGTTTCACTTCGTAATGAGGGGTATCCAGATTAGTATTTGGAATTAATGTGATATTGACACTTTGACGACTTTCAATTTCAAATAAGATATCTCTTTTTTCATTTAACAAGAACGTGGCAACCGGAACCGGTAGATCAGCAATAACGCGTGCTGTTTTATCTTTCATTGCTTCTTCTTCAATAACACGCAAAATGGATAAGGCAAGTGATTCAATTCCTCGAATTGTTCCCTGGCCATCGCAACGTGGGCAAACATTTTGGCTGGAATCACCGAGCGATGCTCTTAATCGTTGGCGAGACATTTCAAGCAGACCAAATCGGGAGATACGTCCCACTTGCACGCGAGCTCGATCTATTTTTAATGATTCACGTAGTTGATTTTCAACCGCACGCTGATTTTTAGTCGGCATCATGTCGATAAAGTCGATTACGATTAAACCACCAATATCCCGTAAACGCAGTTGTCGTGCAATTTCATCAGCCGCTTCAAGATTTGTATTTAAAGCAGTTTCTTCAATATCACCACCCTTGGTAGCTCTGGCTGAGTTAATATCGATTGAAATCATCGCCTCAGTTGGATCAATAACCAGAACACCACCAGAAGGTAAACGTACTTCTCGTTGGAAAGCAGACTCAATTTGAGTCTCTATTTGATAGCGGGTGAATAATGGAACCGGATCATCATAAAATTTAACTTTACTTAAATTATGAGGCATAACCTGGGTCATGAAATCCTGAACTTCTTTAAAAATCTTGGGTTCATCGATTAATATTTCATTGATGTCATTCCGCAGATAATCACGGATGGCGCGCGTTACCAGATTACTTTCTTGATAAATCAAAAAGGGCGCTGGTTTTTCAGCCGCAGCCTTATCTATAGAAGCCCAAAGCTGTAGTAAATAATCTAAATCCCATTGCAACTCTTCAGTGCTTTTACCCAGACCTGCAGTACGAAGAATTATTCCCATATTGTCCGGGATTGTAAGGCCACTGATGGCTTCTCTGGCTTCATTACGTTCATCGCCTTCAATTCTTCGGGAAACGCCTCCAGCTCTCGGGTTATTCGGCATTAAAACCAGATATCGACCAGCCAAACTTGTAAATGTGGTCAGAGCGGCACCTTTATTGCCTCGTTCTTCTTTATCAATTTGAACGATAACTTCCAGACCTTCGCTGACTACTTCTCTGATATTAACCTTACCGCCAGAGAGATTGACGCTTTGATCAAAATACGTTCTGGAAATTTGTTTAAGGGGCAGGAAACCATGACGTTCTGCGCCATAGTTCACAAATGCAGCTTCAAGGCTGGGTTCTACTCGAGTAATTTTACCCTTGTAGATATTGGATTTTTTAGACTCACGATGTTTTGTTTCAATATCTAAATCATATAAGCGTTGGCCTTCGACCATCGCTACTCGCAACTCTTCTTGCTGAGTCGCATTAAATAGCATTCTTTTCATTTTAAAACCTTAATATTAGCGCTCTACCACAACATATCCATGTGGGAGTACTTTACGGTGCACTGTTTATCAGCTTGCATCGTATAGCGCACTCTTATTCATCTCCATTTACTAGAAATGGTAGAATGTCGTAGGAGCGCTTTGTATGTTAAATTTATCAACTCTATTTGAGTTGAACCGTTAAGATTTGCTCAAGCCGTGTATTTTGAATTTAGGGTGGCAAATCTGAAATTACAGTAATTTTTACTTACCTATGATGTGGAGGATATTCGTTCATCTCTACACATATCAGTAACTATAACAATGAATTGGCTGACCTTCAAACGATTAACATAAAGATATAACAGATAAATATGAAAGAAAACGATAATAGTCAGGTTAAATTTGTGGTTATAGATCATAAAAATTGTGATCAACGCATCGATAATTTTTTATTACGAATACTAAAAGGAGCTCCTCGCAGTTTAATTTATCGGATTATACGAAGTGGCGAAGTACGAGTAAATAAGGGCCGAATTAAACCCCCTTATCGTTTAAAAGAAGGGGACAGCGTAAGAATACCTCCGGTTCGATTACCCACTCGGGAATCAGGCATTAAACCATCGAAATTCTTATGTCAGGATATCGAACAAAGGATACTTATTGAAGATAAACATTTATTAATTTTAAATAAACCATCCGGTATTGCTGTTCATGGTGGCAGTGGAATTAGTCATGGTATTATTGAGATTTTACGAACCTCACGATCAGAACATGACTATCTGGAGCTTGCACACAGACTTGATCGTGATACCTCAGGAACATTAATTATCGCAAAAGATCGATCCACACTTCGAAGTTTGCACGATAAGCTAAAAAATAATGATATTGAAAAACATTATCGTGCCTTAGTACAAGGTAAATGGCCCCGTAAAACCAAACGCATTGATTCGCCACTAATGAAAAATATATTATCATCAGGTGAACGCATTGTTAAAGTAAATAAAGCAGGCAAATCAGCATTAACCATTATTCGTCCATTGAAATTAGGACCGAATGCCAGCCTCGTTGATATCAAGATTGAAACCGGGCGCACCCATCAAATTCGAGTTCACACCGCATCAGAGGGCCATCCGATAGCGGGTGACACAAAATACGGTGATGTCGAGTTTGATAAAGAGATGAAGAAATTTGGTTTAAACCGATTATTTCTACATGCATTTTCATTAAAATTTTCAATACCACAAGAATCCGGTAACAACCTGCAGTATGATATCAGCGCACCATTAGATGCAAAACTGGAAGCCGTGATTGAAAATTTAGGTATCAATTAAAATTGTAGTTAGCGATATAATGTATAAATTAATTATTTTTGATTGGGACGGTACGCTTATGGATTCAGAAGCTAAAATCGTTTCCTGTTTACGGTCTACCATAGAACATTTAAAAATTGAGCAGAGAGAGGATCTGTTATTAAAAGATATAATTGGGTTAGGGCTAACTGAAGCAATTTTGAAGCTGTATCCTGATTTTACTGAACAGCAAATTCAATTATTTATAGATGAATATCGGGATCAATTTCTTGAAAAAGACACAACACCGTCTAAATTATTTGAAGGTGTTATTGAAATGTTAACTGGTTTAAAACAAAAAGGGTTATTACTCGCCATTGCAACAGGGAAAGGTCGTAATGGATTAAATCGAATATTAAAAAAAACACAATTACAAGATGTTTTTGAGTGCTCACGATGTGCAGATGAAACAGTGTCAAAACCTGATCCGCAAATGTTAACTGAAATTTTAACAGAATTGAATATTTCAGCTCAGCACTCATTAATGATAGGTGATACTGCATATGATCTTGAAATGGCAAATAACATTGGGATGAAATCAATCGCTATTACACATGGAGTGCATAGTCGTGAACGACTTCTTGCATATCAACCTATTACAAACGTATCATGTATCAGCGAATTACATCAATGGCTAAATAACATAAGGTAAAGCTATGTCTAATATAGAAGATAATCAGAATCAATCCGGTGATTCCGATATGAACAAAGATATCATCAATCGTTTGGTATTTTCCTCATTAAACGAACAACGCCGCACCCGACGCTGGAGTATCTTTTTCAAATTTTTAACCTTTGCACTGTTATTTGGGTATCTTGCAATATTCATGGCAGCATTATCTAAAAACGATAGTATGGCCAAGTTAGGCAAAGACGGACCACACACCGCGCTAATTAATATTCAGGGCGTTATCTCTAGCAGCACCGAAGCTAATGCAGATAACATTATCTCAGGTCTTCGAGAAGCTTTTAAGAATAAAAATACAAAAGGCATCATATTAAGAATTAACAGCCCTGGTGGTAGCCCGGTTCAATCCGGTTACATTAATGATGAAATTCATCGTTTACGTGAAAAAAATAAAGACATACCCGTTTATGCTGTTATTGTTGATGTTTGTGCGTCCGGTGGTTATTACATTGCGTCCGCAGCAGATAAAATTTATGCTGATAAAGCCAGTATAGTTGGTTCAATTGGTGTACTGATGAATGGTTTTGGCTTTGTCGATACCATGAAAAAAATTGGTGTTGAACGACGCTTATATACCGCAGGCGCAAATAAAGGCTTCCTGGATCCTTTCACCCCGGCAAAAAAAGAAGATATAAAACACATAGAAAAAATGCTCGGTAGCATTCATCAACAATTTATTAATGTTGTTAAAAAAGGCCGAGGCGATCGTTTAAAAGACTCGCCTAATTTGTATTCAGGTTATGTCTGGACAGGTGAACAAAGTGTCGCAATGGGTCTAGTCGATGGCCTGGGCAGCAGTAGCTATGTCGCTCGTGAAATAATTAAAGCTGAAGAGATCGTCGATTTCACGCCGAAACCATCATACCTTGATCAGTTTGCGAAACAATTTGGTGCTTCCTTTGGCGCAACAATATCGTCAGCATTAGGTTTAAATTCAGTCGAGCTTCGGTAAATATTTTTTAGCCGCAAAGCCGCAAAGAGCGCAAAGGAAAACATTAAAAATATAATTTTGATTTTCTTTGCGTCCTTGACGCCTTGGCGGTAAACATTACAAAATATTAAAATTTTCCTGTTCTAACATTTTAGTCAGTCTTATTAGTGGCAACCCAATCAAAGTATTGGGGTCATCACCAATTAACTTTTCGAATAAACAAATTCCAAGACCTTCAGATTTAAAACTACCAGCGCTATTGTAAGGTTGTTCTTTTAGCAAGTAATTTTCAATTTGAGACTCGCTTAAGTCTCTGAATAAAACCTTGAATGGTACAACATCTACCTGATGTTGTTTGGTTTTGGTATTTAGTAAGCACAGGCCGGTTAAAAAAGTGACTTTTTTCCCAGATGCTTTTTGAAGTTGTTTTAGTGCATTTTCATGGTTATGGGGTTTACCAATAATCTCATTATCAATCACAGCAACCTGATCAGATCCAATAATCAGTGCGTTGTCACTCTTGTCGACACACGCATGAGCTTTTTCGATAGCTAATCGTTGCACCAGTTCTTCCGGTTTCTCATTTTCGATTGCTTGCTCGTCAATATCGGGAGCACAAGTCAAAAATGGAATTTGAAGTTTATTTAATATTTCTTTTCTATAGGGTGATGTTGATGCCAATATAATAGTAGTCATGATTTTACAAAGTATTCAGGTAATTTCAATTAATGCTTCATCAGGATTTATTGTATCACCTTTAGAAACATGGACGGCTTTGATTGTACCATCAATCGGGGCTTGGATTTCAGTTTCCATTTTCATGGCTTCTGTTATGAGTACTGGAGCACCTGCTTTAACTGTATCACCAACAGCAACAAATACTTCAACTATCGTTCCAGGCATTGACGTTGTTACATCACCGGGGTTAGTGGCTCGCGGACGTTTACCTTGTATTGATTTTGATGCTATTTTTATATTGCCACTCGATTGTTGACCACCAGCCATTTCCATTTGTGTTAAATTCTCAACAAGAATTTCTTCTGGTTGACCATCAATTCTAATGTAATACGGTTTTTGTTCCTGAGCTGCGTAACCTGTTCCGGTGATATTGAT
>JBGMRJ010000046.1:1754-22084 GCA_048061315.1 Gammaproteobacteria bacterium | reverse complement strand
ACATCAATTATCGTACCAATAACCTCATTAGTGTTATGAGCTGACTTGGCATTAGCCTCAACGTGGTTTTTATCTGCTTTTAAATCAACAAGAGAACCGGCTTTATCTACCTGCCCCTGCATTTGCGCTGCACCTGCAAATTCCGCTGTATGCTTACGCGCGTTATTCGTGCCTTTCTGCATCCCGGCTAAGGCGGTATATGTTGAAGAACCTACTTTCATTACAATCACCATAAATACTACCGCTGTATTTCAAATAGCGTCTTAAATCACCCTATCTTTAATGCTATTTACATCTAATTTTAAAAGTAATAGATAAAAAACAGATAGTTACATTAGTATCAATAATGAAATTGTATCGCAATACAAGCAATTTCCGTATCATCATGCCAGGTTATATAATATTACCGATTTAAGCTTACTATTAATCTGTGGTTTTTCAATAGAATGACGTCTACTCAATTTATTAACGATATTTCCGGTGTGATCTTGGCCGGTGGCAGAAGCTCGCGAATGGGTGAAGATAAAGCATTAAAAAAATTTAATAATAGCGCTTTAATTGAATACACCATAAAAAAAATTCAACACCAGGTTAAAAAAATTTTAATTAATACCAATCAAAATCTGGCGGATTATCAAAAATTGGGTTATCCATTAATTTCTGACATAAACCCTGACCGATTAGGGCCATTATCCGGAATTTACAGTTCACTACAAAAAACCAACACTAACTGGGTTTTTTTTAGTGCCTGTGACACGCCATTTTTACCAAATGATATTGTCAAACGATTATATGATGAAGCGCTAAAACAGGATAAATTAATTGCCGTTGTAAAAACTAATGATAAGTTACAGCCCTTAGTATTATTATTGCATAAAGATTTAACCAAAAACTTAAACGAATTTATTAAAACGGGTGAACGAAAAACCCAGGACTGGATATTACAGCAACACCCGGCTATTGTAGATTGCAGTAATAACAGCAATGCATTTATGAATATTAATACTGCTCAAGATTTTCTAAATTTTGAAAAACTATATCAACATGAATAATATTAAATGCCCTGTTATCGGTTTTGTTGCCTACTCCGGAACGGGGAAAACCAGTTTATTAAAAAAAATCATTCAACACTTTAAAAAAAATACAGCCTTTAAAATTGGTGTTATTAAACACGCCCACCACGATTTTGATATTGATACCCCCGGCAAAGACAGTTATGAATTACGCCATGCCGGAGCTACGCAAATGCTAGTAGCTTCAAAAAATCGTTGGGCACTGGTAACCGAAACCCCAACTACTGATCCGGAACCCAATCTGAATTATTTATTATCACAACTTAATCATTCCGAACTGGATCTGATTTTAGTAGAAGGTTTTAAACATGAAATTTTTGACAAAATAGAACTTCACCGTCCCTCATTAGGCAAAGCCGTTTTATTTCCACATGATGAAAATATTATTGCTATCGCAACTGATAATCCAAAAAAAATAGAAACCAGCTTACCAATACTGGATATAAACAATGTCAAATCTATAATCCATTTTTTAACTGAAAAATATAATTTATCGTAAGCAATCTCCGGAAATTTTTTGTATAATTTACACCTACCTGAATTTTAATATTTACTATATCGAGTACCCCATGATTAACACGCTTATTCCAGTTAAACCCAATTGTAATGATTCTGATCCAAATAGCTTATCCGTAATCCAGGCTACCGACCGAATTTCGTCATTAGTTAAATCAGCATCAAAGTCGCTAACTGTGACAGAACGTAGCAGTTGTCGAGATGCTTTTGGTCGTATTTTGGCTGACGATATAATTGCTACAATTAGTACACCACCCTATGACAATTCCGCAATGGATGGCTACGCCATTAACGCTATCGACATCCCTAAAAAAGATACCGCAACACTCAAAATAATTGGAACATCATGGGCCGGTAAACCCTTTTCAGGAAAAGTAACAAGCGGTGACTGCATTCGTATTATGACTGGAGCCAAAATGCCTGAAGGCGCCGACACGGTTATAATGCAGGAACATGTCATCATAACAAATGACTCTATTACCATTAACACCGGGCATTGTGCACAACAAAATGTACGTTATATTGGCGAAGATATAAAAAAAGGCAATACGGTATTACGCGCAGGAAAAAACATTGCTGCTGCCGAACTTGGCATTATTGCTTCGATGGGAATATCAGAAGTTACCATTTACCGTAAACTACGCGTTGCCATTTTTTCCACCGGTGATGAACTACGTGGTGTCGGCGAAACCCTTGATGATGGCCAAATTTACGATAGTAATCGCTATACATTATTCGGGCTGCTGCAAAAAAATTACATTGAATTAATTGATATGGGCGTCATTCCTGATGACCGTACTAAAATTGAAACCGCATTTGAAGAAGCTGCGAGCATTGCAGATGTTGTTATCACTTCAGGAGGTGTTTCAGTGGGCGATGCTGACTATGTCAAAGAAACGCTGGAAAAAATGGGGAATATCAATTTTTGGAAAATTGCAATGAAACCCGGCAGACCGCTTGCCTTTGGAAATATCAATAATGCCATTTTTTTTGGCCTTCCGGGTAACCCGGTATCGGTTATGGCAACTTTCAGTCAATTTGCCTTACCGGCAATTCGTGCCTTATCCGGACACAGCAACACCCGAAATAAAAGCTATCATGTAAAGTGCTCAACTGAGTTAAAGAAACGTGCCGGTAGAGTTGATTTTCAACGTGGTCATATCTCAACTGATGAAAAAGGACAAATATCCGTTGCTGTATCTGGATTACAAGCCTCACACATCCTGAGCTCAATGAGCCATAGTAATTGTTTTATTATTCTTTCAGAAGATACTACTCATGTCGCAGTTGATAGTATTGTGGAAGTTCAACCCTATAATGAGTGGTTATTGTAAAACTGAAATTCAGTTTGTAAAACCAACTTGAAAATTGAATTACCATCCCAATATTAAAATATTGGTTGATTAAATATTGAATAAATCAGGAAACAGAATGACGGAACAACACGACACCAATACTGAAGTAGAACACGATGATGATTTAGTCTCGGAAATTGATGAAGTTAATGATCCAGTAAATGAATCAGCTTCTAATATCATCATACCGGACAAAATTTTACCAACAACTCTTTATATTTTACCCATAGTTGATCAACCCTTTTTCCCGGCACAAGCTTTACCGATTGAACTCAGTAGCAATATCTGGTTAGAAACGATTGAAAAAATTGGCTCAGCGGCACATCACATGGCGGGCATGTTACTCACCACCGCTAAAGCTGCTGAAGTTACCACGGTCTCCGATTTTTATACCGTTGGTACGGCTGTAAAATTACACAGCCCCTCTCATAACGAAAACAGCATCCAAACAATTGCTGAAGGCCGTGCACGGTTTAAGATTGTAAAGTGGTTGAATTCCAGCATTCCGTTTGTGGCGCAAGTGGAATACATTAAAGAAGAAAAAAACATTAAGACCAATGAAATAAAAGCCTATAGCATGGCAATTATTAATACCATTAAAGAGTTGGTGCCCCATAACCCGCTATACAGCGAAGAGATTAAATTTTTTCTTGAACGATTTAATTTAAACGACCCCAATATGTTAGCCGATTTTGCGGCAACTCTCACGACCAGAGACAAGGAAGCACTTCAGGATATTTTAGAAACCGAATACCTTATCAAAAGAATGAAAAAAGTGCTTGTCGTATTAAAAAAAGAACTTGAGGTCGCCAAACTACAAGGCAAAATCCACGACAAAGTCGAACAACAAATGACTGAACAGCAACGCCAGTTTTTTCTAAAAGAACAGTTGAAAGTCATACAACAGGAACTCGGTCTGGCAAAAGACGATCGAACTGTTGATACTGAAAAATTTACCAAGCGTCTTGAGAAATTAACTATTCCTGAGGAAACGCTAACTAATATAAACGAAGAAATGGAAAAAATCTCCGTTTTAGAAACCGGATCGCCTGAATATGCTGTCACACGTAACTATCTGGACTGGATTACAGCTTTACCCTGGGGTGTATTTTCCAAAGATAAGCTTAACTTAAAATATGCCCGAGAAGTTCTGGATGGCGATCATCAGGGACTGGATGATGTCAAAGATCGGATTATCGAATTTCTTGCTGTTGGTAAATTAAAAGGTAAGATAAGTGGCTCTATTATTTTGCTGGTTGGACCACCCGGTGTCGGAAAAACATCAATAGGTAAATCAATTGCTCAAGCAATTGGTCGAAAATTTTTCAGATTTTCTGTCGGTGGTATGCGTGATGAAGCTGAAATAAAAGGACACCGCCGTACCTACATAGGAGCGATGCCCGGACGATTTATTCAATCCATGAAAGATGTTCAAACATCAAACCCGGTTATCATGTTGGATGAAATTGACAAAATTGGCAGCTCCTATCAAGGCGATCCTGCATCAGCCTTACTCGAAGTGCTTGACCCGGAACAAAACAATGAGTTTTTGGATCACTATATTGATAATCGTTTTGATTTATCTAACGTATTATTTATTTGCACGGCGAATCAACTCGACACAATTCCTTCACCACTACTGGATCGCATGGAGATAATTCGTTTATCAGGCTATATAACAGAAGAAAAAGTACAAATCGCAAAAAAACACCTCTGGCCCAAGTTAATAAATCAAATTGGCGTTAAGCGAAGCCAGATAAAAATTACCGTTACCGCACTGCGAAACTTAATTGATGGTTATGCTCGGGAAGCCGGTGTACGAAATTTAGAAAAACAATTGAAACGTATTATTCGCAAGATTGCAGTAAAAATAGTCTCGGGGAAAAAAGGCCCTTATACTATTCAAGCAGAAGATCTTGAAAAACATTTAGGGAAGCCGGTTTTTATTAACGAAGTTCCTACATCAGGAATTGGTAATGTGACCGGTTTAGCCTGGACATCAATGGGAGGAACCACACTCACTATTGAAGCTGCTCACATACACAGTAAAAATAAAGGCTTCAAACTAACCGGGCAGCTTGGTGATGTGATGAAAGAATCTGCCGAGATCGCTTACAGTTACATTTATTCCAATTCAGAAAAATTTAAAGCCGACCCCGCTTTTTTCGATTCACGATTTGTACATCTACACGTTCCGGAAGGTGCAACACCAAAAGATGGCCCAAGTGCCGGTGTTACTATGGCTACTGCATTATTATCTTTAGCGCGAAATCAAAATCCAAAAACTGGTATCGCAATGACTGGTGAATTGACACTGACCGGACTAGTTTTACCCGTTGGTGGTATCCGCGAAAAAGTAATTGCAGCTCGACGTATTAAGATCAAGGAATTAATTTTGCCCTTTGCCAATAAAGGTGATTTTGAAGAACTACCGGATTACATTAAAAAAGGGATGAAGGTGCATTTTGCGCAACAGTATTCGGATGTAGCTGCGATTATGTTTAAAATTACCCTTCAGCTTTAGCCGCCTGCTCTGACATTTGTTTATGAACATCAGCCATATCAACACCTTTTGCTTGCTCAATTAACTTTTCAAACTCTGATGCCTGCATTGCGCCAGCTTCTGAATATAGAATGACTTGTTCTCGAAATATCATTAGCGTTGGTATTGATCGTATTTGAAAATGACCACCCAGTTCCTGTTGTTCTTCTGTATTTACTTTGGCAAAAACAATATCCGGATATTTTTCTGAAGTATCGGTATAGACCGGAGCAAACCCCTGACATGGGCCACACCAGGGTGCCCAAAAATCAATAATGACAAAATCATTTTGTGTTATCACTTCTTCAAAATTATCACCGGTTAAATCTACTGTTGCCACTTTGAAATACCTCTTATATAAATATACTATTTTACTACAGAAAAGCCTTTTATAATGGTTTGATTTCACCAGTCTCACGAAAATAACGGTAATCCTCAAGTATTTTTGCATGATCAAATGCCAGATCCGAGGGTAAATTATCCAGAGAAACAATTCTTACATTAGCAGCATCATCCGCTGCGAATGGTTCGCCACTGGCTTCGGCAATATACACTGCACTGACAGTATGTCCACGAGAGTCACGTGATGGGTCGGAATAACAGCCCAGAAGAGATTTAACTTTGACACCCAGAGATATTTCTTCATTAGCTTCCCTCCCTGCAGCAACTTCAAGGCTTTCTCCAACATCAACAAAACCTCCTGGTAATGCCCAGCCATAAGGAGGGTATTTACGCTCAATTAATACAATCGGGCGATCCGGTTTATCAATAAGCTCAATAATGATATCGACAGTTAATGATGGCGTTGAGGGAATAGTCATTTTATTATTTAAGTTTTCCTGTTAATTTTTGAATCTCACGACGGTCTTGTTTTGATGGCCGCCCTTCTGACGCTGTATAACCGTGATTATAAAATCGTTTATCCTTAATGGTATTCTCCCGGGCCAATTTACTGTGTTCTGATTCATCATACAACGTGCAGGCTATGGTAGCCGATACGCGAGAAGGTAAAAGCCCTGATATAGTAATGTTATATTCAAGATCATTTTTTTTAACGAAAACACTATCACCCACTACAAGCATTTTTGATGATTTAATACGACTATTATTTAAACGAACATGGCCTGCGTTCACCTCATGTGAAGCTAATGATCGCGTTTTATAAAAACGTGCAACCCACAACCATTTATCAATTCGTTGTGTATCGATATCATCGGTTTTTTTCATAATTTATACCCATGAAGATTACGCGTGTAAAAATGCCTTATTATAAAGTCGTGCTAAATACAGTTTAATAATTACTTGAATACATTTATTATAACTCTATTATAATAAATATGCTTATCACGGCATGCGTGGTTAAATTTGTACTGTAAATAGTTACCAAATGATTAACATTGAAGACACGCCGCAAATAAAAATTTCGAAATCTGCTTTAATTGAGTTATTGCGATCGGTCATCTCGATTACTGATATTTTATCTGATGCTGAAGATTTAGGCCCATATGAATGTGATGGCTTATCAGCATATCGTGCATTACCCATGTTAGTGCTACTTCCAAATTCCATTGAACAAATACAAGATATAATGCAAATCTGCCAGCAATATAGTGTGCCAATTATTGCTCGTGGTGCCGGTACAGGATTGTCCGGAGGAACTTTTCCATTTGATACCGCTGTAATTTTAAATTTAGCAAAACTAAATCGCATTATCGATATCGACAGCGAATCAGCAACAGCCCGAGTTGAACCCGGTGTTAGAAACCTGGCAATATCCGAAGCTGTTTCCAACCTCGGTTTATATTATGCGCCTGATCCTTCATCACAAGTAGCCTGCACTATCGGAGGAAATGTTGCTGAAAACTCAGGTGGCATCCATTGTTTAAAATATGGCTTGACGGTACACAATATACTGCAACTAAAAATTATTTTATATGATGGCAGCTTAATAACAATTGGTAGTGAAGCTTATGATAGCCCGGGCTATGACTTATTAGCGCTACTAACTGGCTCTGAAGGATTACTGGGTATCATAGTTGAAGTCACAGTAAAGTTATTAACAAAACCAACATTCAGTACTGTATTACTAGCAGCTTTTAAAGATGTTCAGAATGCGGGTGATGCTGTCAGTGAAATAATATCATCGGGAATAATACCAGCAGGACTGGAAATGATGGATAAGTTAGCCGTAACTGCAGCGGAAGATTTTATTCATGCAGGTTACCCAACTGATGCGAATGCTATTTTGCTGTGTGAGTTAGACGGTGAAGTGGATGAAGTTAATGAAGTAACTGCTGCAGTAAAAAAAATATTAAATAAAAACAACGCTTATCAAATAACAGTTTCTGAAACAGAGCAACAACGATTAAAACTTTGGCAGGGACGAAAATCAGCATTTCCTGCTGTCGGTCGTTTAGCACCAGATTATTATTGCATGGATGGCACAATACCCAGAAAAAAATTATCCACAGTATTAACTGAAATTCAGAATCTCTCGGAGCATTACAACTTACCCGTGGCAAATGTATTTCATGCGGGCGATGGAAATTTACACCCGCTAATATTGTATGATGCAAATATTCCTGGAGAGCTGGAAAAAACTGAGCAATTTGGTGCTAAAATCCTGGAGTTATGTGTCAATGTTGGTGGTACGATAACGGGGGAACATGGCGTTGGAATTGAAAAAATAAATCAAATGTGTGTTCAATTTAATACTGCTGAGTTAAAGCAATTTCATGCAATAAAAAAAGCATTTGACCCCGATAATTTATTAAACCCGGGTAAGGCAATACCAAGCTTGCACCGTTGTGCCGAATTAGGAGCGATGCACATTCATCAGGGTGAAATAAAATTTCCGGAACTTGAACGATTTTAAATTATGACGAACCTGGCTCAAAATAAAGATAACACAGGTTTTTTAATCGCCACCGTAAAAGAGGCGTATCGTAAAAAATCACCATTAAAAATTGTTGCCGGTAATTCAA
Organism: Gammaproteobacteria bacterium; assembly: GCA_048061315.1. Taxonomy (GTDB): domain Bacteria; phylum Pseudomonadota; class Gammaproteobacteria; order UBA6429; family Thiohalophilaceae; genus CAYQUC01. The sequence continues at coordinate 13,614 of JBGMRJ010000046.1, read as the reverse complement.
AAGAATTTCACGGAAAAAAAATAGACTTTAATAAAGTTGATATCAGTACCCATTGCGGAATACTCAATTATGAACCATCAGAGTTGGTTATCACCGCGCGTGCCGGAACCCCTATTTCCTCAATAAATTCTGCCTTGAAAAAAAATAATCAAATGCTGGCATTTGATCCACCTGATTTTAATGCAAGTTCAACAATTGGCGGTACGATTGCTTGTGGTTTATCCGGTTCCAGACGACCTTTTTCCGGATCTGCCCGTGACTTTATATTAGGCACTCGGATAATAAATGGAAAAGGCGAAGCTTTGCGTTTTGGTGGTGAGGTTATTAAAAATGTTGCTGGTTATGATGCTTCGCGCTTAATGACCGGAGCACTCGGGACCTTGGGGGTATTACTGGACATTTCTATAAAAGTACTGCCACGTCCTGAACAGGAAATAACTTTAGTTCAAAATTTGTCACTAGATGCCGCATTATCCAAGATGACTTACTTAAAAAGACAAGCATACCCTATATCAGGTTTAGTATATTTTTTTAATCATTTATTTATTCGATTATCCGGCTCTACAATATCAATTAACAATGCCGTAAAAAAAATGGGGGGAGAAATTGTTAATGATTTGAAAAATGATTTTTTCTTTTCATGGAACGATCTGGACAACCACAATCTGGATTTTTTTAAATCCGAAAAACCCTTATGGCGCATATCAGTTAAACCCAATACACCTGTGTTAGATATTAAAGGTCAGTTTTTATATGGTTGGGCAGGTGCAGAACGATGGCTACTATCAGATAGTGATAATAACGAAGTGTTTCGGAAAACTGCTGAAGTTAATGGTCATGCGACACTTTTTCGGTTTGGTGACCGAAGTGGTGAAGTATTTCAACCATTGCACATGGATTTACTCAAATTGCACGTACAGTTAAAAAAATCATTTGATCCAGAAAATATTTTAAACCCGGGTAAACTTTATTCAGAAATTTAATTATTTAAAAAAAACTTATGCAAACAAACATTTCTGAAGAATACCAATCAATTCCTGAATTTCAAACTGCAGATAAGATATTGAGAAGTTGCGTCCACTGTGGATTTTGTACGGCAACCTGTCCTACCTATCAATTACTCGGCAACGAACTGGATAGTCCACGTGGCAGAATTTACTTAATTAAACAGGTGCTGGAAGGTAATAATATAACTCATAAAACTCAGCTTCATCTTGATCGATGTCTGACTTGTCGTGCTTGTGAAACTATTTGCCCTTCTGGCGTTGAATATGGCCATTTGCTGGATATTGGCCGTAAATACGTTAATAAAAAAATTAAACGTTCATTATTGAATAGATTAAAAATAACAGCATTACTGGCTATACTACCTTACCCTAAACGTTTTTCTGTATTATTTAAAATAGCCTGTTATTTTAACTTTTTAATGCCGCAAGGTTTAAAACAGAAATTACCAGAAAAAATACCAACCAGCTCCCGTCAGCCAAATCTCAAACGGAAAATGCTATTGCTAACAGGCTGTGTTCAACCGACATTGGCACCTAAAATTAATGCCGCCACAATACAGTTATTTAATAAACTCAATATTGAACTCATTGAAATACCTGAAATCAACTGTTGTGGCGCAGTAACGCATCATCTATCGGAAGAAACGAAAACAGCTAAAATCATTAAAAATAATATTAATAAATGGTGGCCATTAATTGAATCTGGCGCTGAGGCAATTATTGTTAATGCCAGTGGTTGTAGTGTTATGGTAAAAGATTATGGCTTTATATTACAATCCGATAACCAGTATTCAGAGAAAGCAAAAAAAATATCTTCGCTTTGTAAAGACATAAGCGAAATATTACAAGAAAATGATATAACAGATTTCAAAATAAACACCAGTTCCAGAATTGCTTTTCATGCCCCGTGCACACTGCAACATGGCATGAAGTTAAATGGCGTTGTAGAAAAAATATTAGAAAAATCCGGATACCATCTCACAACGATTAAAGATAAACATTTATGTTGCGGCTCAGCTGGAACCTACTCAATTCTGCAAAGCAAGCTTTCCAATCAACTGGTTAATAATAAAATTAAAAATATAGAAGCCGATTATCCGGAATTAATCGTTACCGCTAATATCGGTTGCCTGCACCATTTACAGAACAAAACATCATTGCCCGTAAAACACTGGGTTGAATTATTTTATGACGAAAATATGTAAACTGGTACCGGTTCGGGTTATCGGGGTATTTTCTTTATCAACTCAATAGTAGTAAGTTGAACAACTGTTCTAAAACTTACCGTATTATCCGAGAAAGTATCATAGGAATAATTTACCTCGGCACTACCTTCCCATACAATAGCACCATTCAGACTATCCCAAATTTGAAAAAACAAGCGCATTTGTGAATATTTTGTTTCAATTAATCTGACACCAAAGGAAAACCGATTTGCACTCTTTTGACTAAATGCACTTAACTTTAATTGCGCCAGATATCTAGCACCGGTTACTTTACTAATTTTCCTGATTATATCCTGATCAAAAATACCAGTGTCACGATAATTACCATACATATTCTTATATTCATCGATTAAACCACCCTCATTAATAAGGCTTAAGGTATTTGATAATGGTATTATCGATATCTCGGGGCGAAGTTCTTTCATCGTGCGCGAAAAACTGAGTGCTAAAGACTGGGAATATTGTTCCTGACCGGTCACTATTGAGGGTGTAATAAATGCTACGCCGAATTTAGCTAAATCTGAGCTTGTTAACTCAAAGTCTCCTGTCTCAACTAAAGAATACTTCTGTGACGCACAACCAGTCATTAATAAACCAGACAAAAATAGGCAGATGATTTTTATTATTATTTTAAATTGAGGTGAAATTTTTTTGTCCTCACTTATATAAATAAACACTAATTAATTAAAATTACTACTGTTATCTAAACGAGTTTGTCGGCAAAAAATGAATTTCCTATAATAAATTATGACTTAAATTTTTTTATTTTCCACCGCCAAGACAGGGGGGGGACATTGGAGCATTATTATTTTGCTCAGCCCACTCTTTGATTGTGTAGGTATGAATGGCAAGTGCATGAATTTTATGCTTTAATTCTTCAGCAAGTATTTCATTGATCATTCTATGACGCTGTAACAAACCCTTCTCATTAAAATCATCAGACACTAATATAACGTTAAAATGTGATTCTGAGCCTTCAGGGACATTATGATTGCTACTCTCATTGATCACATCAAGGTGAGACAGTTGTATGGAATTTGCCAGTTTTTCTTCAATTATTGTTAACATCGTCATCGTATTTCGCACCTCAAATCATTAATTCTACCGCGAAAATTGAAGTTATTAAAATAAATTATTTAATTGAGTGATTAGTTAAAGTTTCACTCAAATCAATGGAACTCTCAACTTTTGAATCAAGTGACGTTTCAATTAAAAAACCAGCATCACGAAGCACTGCATGTGCATCGTGTATAGCTGAATCGATGGCTTCTAAATTTCCATCAAGTGAACCTCGTGATTTTTCGGTTACCATCAAATGATAATCCAGACATTGGTATAAACGCTCAATGATGAGCATCTTACTGAGGTCTTTACCTTTGAGTTTTTGTAATTCTGATCTGGAAATCTCAACCGGCATTCCTTTTATGCATTTGACACAACGTGTGGTTGTCTTATTTATTTCACCGAGTTCCTGTGGTTTAACACTTCGGGTATGACCACAATCATATATTTCCTGTGCTAATGACTGATAACGCGGATGAGCTCGGTGTGCAATTAGTTTCTGAGTCATAATAAATTCTCTGTAAAGCTGATTATTTAAGTATAGGACTTTACCTCAATAATGCTAAAGTTAAGTATATTGAATTTAACTTAATGTGTCAGTTAGGGATATCCCTATAAAGCTAAAGAAAACTCACTGTTTTAATATTAAGTAATTAATTTTATTCTAAATTTAAAAACAGTCGTTGGTATTGTTTTGTTGAAAACACAATTTTATTGGCTTGACCTAAAATAAATTTTCGATCAATTGGACCAATAAAACGTGAATCGGCACTATTATCCCGATTATCACCTAGCATGAAATATTTATTTTCTGGCACACGATAGGGTCCAAAATTTCTAGCTTCCGGCATACCGTACTGCAACAATGTGATTAAATGTTCTTTTTGGTCGACTTGTTCTTTGTATAACACCGGTTTGATACTACTATCGGTTGATGCGATGTCCCAATATTGTTCTACCATTGATTGATCGGTATCACTGTACTTTGCAGGAATTGAGTTAATAAACAACTGATTATTTTTAATTTCAATTATATCGCCCGGTAAACCTACAACTCGCTTGATGAGCCGCTTATCATCTTTTAAAGAATCAAAAACAACAACATCTCCTCGCTCAGGATTACCCCAGCTTGCTAAAGTAACTAAAGTGAACGGTAGTTTTAAATCGTAGGCAACTTTATTAACAAAAATTCGATCACCTTCAATGATTGTTGGTTTCATTGAGCCGGTTGGTACGGTATACCAATCAGCGATAGCGGATCGAAACAGAAACATTAAAGCAATAAATACAAAGAAACTTCGCCATTCAATCCAAAACGATTTTAGTTTGTTCACCAACGTCTCCCTGTATTTACCTAAATACTTACTACACTAAAATTAACTTTCTTTTGTTAAAGTTAGTAATAATCCATTCATTCTACTAACAAACGATACCGGGTCTTCCAATTGACCACCTTCACTTAATAACGCTTGCTCAAATAATATAAACGCCCAATCATCAAAACGGCTATCATCAGTTTCAGTATTAAGACGCTCAACCAAAGGATGTTTTGGATTAATTTCAAGTGTTGGTTGCAAATCAGGTACTTGATGTCCAGCCTGCTTTAATAATTTTTGCATATTTAAAGCCATATCCTGTTGTTCAACAACAAGACACGATGGTGAGTTTGTTAAGCGGTTTGTCACTCGAACTTCTTTTACCTTACCTTCAAGTGTTTTTTTCATGTGTTCAGTTAGCGATTTATATTCATCCGCTGCTTTCTCGACTTTTTCTTTATCGTCTTTGTCTTCCAAATCACCCAGATCCAGATCGCCTTTAGCAACAGACTCAAAGCTTTTGCCATCATACTCTGTTAAATATGACATCATCCACTCATCGACTCTATCCCACAGTAGTAATACTTCAATATCCTTGGTGCGAAAAATTTCCAGGTGAGGACTGTTTTTGGCAGAAGCAAATGAATCAGCCGTAATATAATAAATTTTGTTTTGACCTTCTTTCATTCTGGAAATATAGTCATCTAACGATACATCCTGAACTTCAGTATTCGCCAATGTTGATCCGAATCGTAGCAACTTGGATAATTTATCTTTATTTGCAGTATCTTCTGAAGGCCCTTCTTTTATGACATTACCAAACTCTTTCCAGAATTCCAGATATTTATCTTTTTCATTTTTAGCGAGTTTTTCTAACTGACTGAGGATTTTTTTAACTGAACCATTTCGAATCGTATCAATTTGTTTATTTTTCTGAAGAATTTCACGTGATATATTTAACGGTAGATCGTCCGAATCAACCACACCTTTCATAAAACGCAGATAATTAGGCATCAGTTGATCACTATCATCCATTATAAATACACGTTTTACATAAAGCTTTATACCATGCCGTTTTTCTCGATCCCATAAATCAAAGGGGGCTTTTGTTGGGATATAAAAAAGTGTTGTGTAGGACTGCGTTCCTTCGACTCTATTGTGCATGCACATCATGGGATCATTGTAATCATAAGAAAGACTCTTATAAAAATCGTTATATTCTTCTTCACTTATATCGCTTTTTGGACGTACCCATAATGCGGAAGCCTGATTTACAGTTTCATCTTCGTAAACAATTTCTTTAGCTTCATCTTTCTTTGCATCTGTATCCTTATCTTCTTTATCATCATCATTTACTTCAGGAAGCACTTCTTTTTTCATGACAATAGGAAGTGTTATGTGATCGGAGTACTTCGATATAACAGAGCGTACACGATAATCTTCTAAAAACTCTGATTCGTCATCTTTTAAATGCAAGATGACTGAGGTACCGTGTTCAGCTAAGTCAACATTCTCCAACGTAAATTCGCCTTCACCACCGGACTGCCACTGAACACCGTGTTCTGGTCCCATACCGGCTTTGCGAGTTAACACCGTGACCTTATCAGCTACAATAAACGAAGAATAAAAACCTACGCCAAATTGACCAATCAAATGTGCATCTTTAGTTTCATCGCCAGTCATTTTTTCAAGAAACTTTTTAGTACCGGAGTTGGCGATTGTTCCAATATTTTCTATGACTTCTTCTCGCGTCATACCAATTCCATTGTCAATAATGGTGACAGTCTTAGCTTCCTTATCAACTGCAACTCGGATTTTTAAATCTGAATCACCTTCGTATAACGCATCATCTGCAATTGCTTCAAATCGTAATTTGTCACAGGCATCAGAGCCATTCGATATTAATTCTCTTAGAAAGATTTCTTTGTTTGAATACAAAGAATGAATCATCAAGTGTAAAAGTTGTTTAACTTCTGTTTGAAAGCTTAAAGTTTCTTTTTTTGTTTCGACGGTCATTTGTTCGTCCCTTGGTTCTTTTAAGTTATTGATAATATTGACAATTAAGTGTCAGTATTGGATCACCAAAATAAGTATGAAATAATCCAGTTATTGTGGGGGCATTAATTAGAATTTCAACAATTTTTAATAAAAAATTACAATTTATTCTCTGCCATGTAGTTCGTAGCAGCAGCTAATGCTGAACCTGCTTCAACCGGTGCACCTAGATCAGTTAATACTTCATTTAGAGCACCCAGGCATTTTTCAACATTAGTTTTATTACACGCATACCCCATTAAACCTATCCGCCATACTTTCCCGGCAAGCGTTCCCAGACCAGCACCAATTTCAAGATTATAATCATTTAATAAACGTCCACGAACTTCAGCATCATCAATGCCACCAGGAATGGTAACGCTATTTAACTGCGGTAAATTATCGCCCTGTTTGACAATAAACGATAATCCCATAGCCTCGATCCCGGCTCGTAATACATTATGAAAATAACTATGGCGCTGCCATGAATTTTCAAGTCCTTCTTCTTTTAAAATAAGTAAGGATTCATGTAAGCCATAAAGTGAATTAACAGGTGCTGTATGATGATAGGTTCGTTTACCATCACCACCCCAATATCCCATTACCAGGCTCATATCCAAAAACCAGCTTTGTACTTTAGTTTTGCGGTTTTGAATTAAATCTGCAGCACGCGGGCTAAATGAAACTGGCGACAAACCCGGTGGGCAGGATAAACATTTTTGGGTTCCGGAATAAATAGCATCGATTTTCCACTCATCGACTTTTAATGGTGAGCCCCCTAATGAAGTCACTGCATCAACTATCGTTAAGCAACCATATTGATGCGCTATTTCTACTAAGGTTTTAGCATCAGATAATGCCCCTGTCGATGTTTCAGCATGTACAAACGCAACAAACCGTGCTTCTACATTTTCTTTTAAGCAGTCTTCTAATTTTTGCGGATCAACAACTTCACCCCAGGCATCTTCGACAACAATTGCTGTAGCACCGCAACGCTCTATATTTTCTTTCATCCGGTTGCCAAAAACACCATTAATACAAACTACAACCTTATCACCAGGTTCGAGTAAATTAACAAAACAGGTTTCCATGCCGGCTGATCCGGGTGCTGAGACCGGAAAGGTTAATTCATTTTCCGTTTGAAAAGCGTATTTTAATAATTCTTTTAGCTCATCCATCATACCGACAAAAGCAGGATCCAGGTGGCCAATAGTGGGTCTTGCAAGTGCAGCCAATACCCGTTCACTAACATCTGAAGGACCAGGCCCCATGAGAGTACGAATTGGTGGTTGAAAGGAAGTAATCATATGGAAGCTCGCCTATAGGTTGTTGAGATAAAAAATTAGTTTAAGTTAAAAACTAAATACACTAAACCTGAAATTATACCGACATCGCTTAATAAACTGAATGTTAATTACATAATTTTGTAAAAATATCAGGGTTAATACCACTATAAAATATCAGGATAAATTTTAGTCCTAATAAATTGATCTCAAATGTGATATTTTACACCACTCTAAAGCACACATTAAAACCCGTAATGAATTTACAAAGGCACTAAAATGACTAATTCACAATTACCCTTGATCATGAGTTCTGAAAACCTGGAACAGCTACTTCAAAATTCTACCAGCAAGGTATTATTAATTGATATGGCGAGCCCTAATAGTTACATTCAGCATCATATCACTGAAGCAGTTTTTTTAGACTACTCATGGATTGTTCGAATTGAACCGCCGCGCATGGGCTTATTACCAAAAACAGAACAATTAAACTCTGTATTTAATGCCATTGGATTAACACCAGACACTCATGTTATTGCTTATGATGATGAAGGTGGTGGTCGAGCATGCCGGTTATTATGGACACTCGATGCAATTGGCCACAAGCACTATTCATTATTGGATGGTGGTATACAAAACTGGATGAGTGAAAATAAGCCCGTTACGGATAAAGTGATCTACCCTACTCCAAACACTGCAGCAACCGAATATAATTGCACAATCTCAGAAGAACCTATAGCGGATCAGAGCTTTATTATGGAACATTTAAATGATCCCGACACCGCAATTCTGGATGCACGATCAGCGGCAGAATATACTGGCAAAAAAGCCTTCGCTGAACGCGCCGGCCATATACCGGGTGCCATAAATTGGGACTGGATGACTGCAATGGATAAAGAACATAATTTATGCTTAAAACCCCAGGCTGAATTATTAGCAAGCCTGGAAAGTATTGGTATTACAAAAGATAAGTCAGTTATAACGCATTGCCAGACTCACCATCGCTCGGCTCACACTTTTATCGTTTTAAAATCACTTGGTTTCCAAAATGTAAAAGGTTATCCGGGCTCATGGTCCGACTGGGGAAATACTGCTGGCCTGCCTGTTGAATTATAAGTTCGATTGGTGGGAGTTGAACATAACGCGATTAATTTAGTGAACGAATAACACCGGTTACGATTCCCAAAATTTGAACATCTTCATTACGAAGATAGATGGGGTCCATTTCCGGATTTGCTGGTTGTAACCGTATTCCATCGCGTTCAACATAGAATTTTTTCAAAGTCACCTGCTCACCATTAATCATAGCGATTACAGATTGACCATTTTCAGCCGACTCGCGCTTTTGAATAACAATAATGTCGCCGTCCTGGATATTATCATCTATCATCGATTCACCACGAACACGTAAGGCGTAACTATTTTTAACTACCATATTTTTCGGAACGGATACGGTTTCGCGATTTTCGAAAAGATCCACTGGTACACCGGCTGCGACCCAGCCTAGCAAGGGTATCTCAGTCATAATGGCTTGTTCCGTATCACAGAGAGCGATTTCAGGTGTAAATATTGGCCGATTTCTCTTATTTATTATGTAGTTAACATTTGTCATTTAAGTAATCTCTTAAGTTTTGTTAACAATAGCGCTTTTTATTGCTGATTTCAAATAGTTCTCGTATTGTTCTCAATTTATTTTACTGAAGTCACTGTTATTATCGATTTCCCTAATTATCTTTATTAGTAAATTATGTAATACTTATGAATTATGATTAATATTCAATTCGGATATTCATGGGATTTTGTTGGTTATTTCATGAGATAATGGTCAAATGGCTCAATTAAAAAAAATCCACATTAGTTTGATAGTTATTCTAGCGGTACTCAGTGCTGTTGCGGGTTCATGGTTTTATTCAAACTTGCAACATGACAATCGCAGTAAATCTGTTGCGGTGCCACCCGGACTTGAATCCATAGCGCTTAATCGGGCTTTTCCCATTTCAGAATTTCATTTAATTGATCACAATAAGAAGCTGTTTTCGGAAAAAAGTTTCAAAGGTAAATGGTCTTTTATATTTTTTGGTTTTACCAATTGTCCTGATGTTTGCCCAACAACATTAACGACAATGCAACAAGCATGGAAAGATATAGATCAGAATTCAGCTAACGGAGACCCGTCATATCCAAAACAAATGATTCTTGTCACTGTTGATCCAAATCGTGACCTGCCCGATAAACTAAAAAGTTATGTCGAATATTATAATCCGGAATTTATCGGAGTTACTGGGCCACTAATTGAAATAACAAAACTGACCAAACAACTTGGTGTTTTATATGCGTATGACAATCATGGGAAATCAGATGGTACTTACAGTATTGATCACAGCGCACAAATATATTTAATAGACCCAGGTGCAAACCTACGTGCAATTTTTTCTGCGCCGCATAGTGCCAGCAAAATAAGCAAAAACTTTTTAACAATGACAAAATATTTTTCAGGAAACTAATTATGACTTTAACGACAAAATTAATTCAAACTACATTATTAACATTACTACTATTAAGCTTCTCATCATTTACCTGGGCAAAAGATTCTATATCTGTTAATAATGCCTGGGTTGCAGATGCACCACCAAACAGTGCTATGCATGCAGGTTATTTCACTATTAAAAATAGTGGCAATGAAGAAGTTGAGCTCTTAACTGTTAGCAGTCCTAAATTTAAAAAAATCGAAATACATCAAACGCAGGTTATCAATAATATAGCGCGAATGGTTGAACAAGATGGTCTACCTATTTTTGAGAATGAAACTACCAAGTTTGCACCAGGCGGTTTACATTTAATGATGATGGAGCCTAAAGGTGCCATGAAAATTGGTGACAAAATTGAATTAACACTTAAATTTGAAAATAACGTTACCAAAAAAGTGACCGCTATAGTAAAAAAACGTGTCAGTAAATAATAATGTCTGTATCGCGAATTAATGATTTCTTATTTGCCGGATTACAGTATTTACTACCACATCATTTATTATCATTATTAATGCTGGCGCTAACGCGCTGGCAAAATCGATCTTTTTTAAACTGGTTTACTCCCTGGTTTATAAAGCGTTACCAAGTCGATATGTCCATAGCACAGAATGAAGACTGGAAATCGTATCCCAGTTTTAATCATTTTTTTACTCGTGCTATAAAACCGGAGCATCGCCCGATTTGTGCTGCAGATAAGATAGCATCTCCGGTCGATGCCTGTGTTAGCCAGGCAGGTAAAATTAAAGACGGTATCATTATACAAGCAAAGAATCATAACTATTCAATGCAGAGCTTGTTAGGTGATCAATCTGATGACACAAGCAGTTTTCAAAATGGTCTTTTTTCAACACTATATCTATCGCCTAAAGATTATCATCGAATTCATATGCCCGTTGATGGACAACTTAAAAAAGTGATCCATGTGCCCGGACGATTATTCAGTGTCAATCCTGCTACCGCTCGTACTATCCCAAGGTTGTTTGCACGAAATGAACGTGCCGTTTGTATATTTGAAACTGAACTTGGTCCGATGGCCGTTGTTATGGTTGGCGCTATTTTTGTAGCCAGTATTGAAACAGTCTGGCAAGGTGTTATAACACCTCCAACACGCTTTGGTATTCGCTCGTGGGACTATGACGAGCAAAACATTAGCTTCAAACGAGGCGATGAAATTGCACGATTTAATATGGGCTCTACGGTAATTTTACTCTTTGGTGAAAATAAAATGACCTGGAATGAAGATCTACTACCGGATCAAAAAATCATTATGGGGCAAAGTATTGGTAGCATTAGTTAAATTAATTAAGCTCGCTCAAACGGGAACGTTAATACTTCATTTATATGATCTGCATTAACCAATAACATTAATAATCTTTCAATACCTAAGGCAACACCAGAACAATC
>JBGMRJ010000046.1:0-1654 GCA_048061315.1 Gammaproteobacteria bacterium | reverse complement strand
TCATCGTGATCCATTGTATCGACACTGAGTAATGAATGAGTAGTATTTTTTATATAATTAATTAACTCTGATACAGTTGCATTAATGGGATCGATATTAATATATTTTAAAAATAACTCTCGATACGAATATCGTTGAGTAGTATCATAAAATGGAAAAAAAGAATTAATTCTTTCCAGTAAACTTTCCATTTCTGACATTAATTCAAAATAATCGAAATTAATTCGATACCATTCTAATAATGTAAATTCCGAATTGTGGTGACGCCCTTTTTCACTAGAGCGAAAAACTTTGCAAATTTGATATATCGAGCCTATATCATTTGCCAGTAATCGCTTCATCGGAAATTCAGGTGAGGTGTGTAAATAAAATTTCTGGTGATTATTTGCATTCCGATTTTCCTGAACAGTAAAACTTTCTATATTCGGATCGGTATTACAGAATTGTGAAATAGCCGGAGTATCAACTTGTAATACTCCGTTTTGAATAAAAAATTCGTGGATCAAAGAAATTAATTTAGCACGCGTTTTAAGGACTTTTAACGTGGTGGTAGTTTGCCAATTTTTATCTGTCATTGGTAGTCAATACAACTTTTAACTACTCTTCTTTTACCCGCCCCTGATATTCACCAGTACGAGTATCCACTTTTATTAATTCACCTTCATCAATAAATAAAGGCACACGCACAACTGCTCCGGTTTCAGTTGTCGCCGGCTTGCCACCACCACCGGAAGTATCACCCCGAACGCCGGGATCAGTTTCAGTTACTTTTAGTGTGACATGATTCGGTGGTGTAATTGCAATTGGTACACCATTGAACAACGTTACTGTAACTTCGTCTTGCTCAATCAACCACTTTTCGTTATCACCGATGGCATTTTTATCAGCTGCTACCTGTTCAAAAGTTTCAGGATGCATGAAATTCCACAATTCTCCATCGTTGTATAAATACTGCATTTCCGTATCCATAACATCAGCTGCTTCAACTGATTCACCGGATTTAAAAGTACGTTCAATAACACGACCGGTAGATAAATTTCGAATTTTTACTCGATTAAACGCCTGACCTTTACCCGGTTTAACAAATTCATTTTCAATTATCGAACACGGCGCATTATCGAGCATTATTTTAAGACCGCTTCGAAATTCATTGGTACTATATGTTGCCATAGCATCCTCTAGTAATGGATTAAAGATTTGATATGATACACCAAACACCTATAATTTCGCGAGTTGCAAATGCGACAACAGCTGATTCTTATACAGATTCCTGGCAGAAATCCTTAAAAACAGCATTTCGGGATCCTGCTGAATTACTAACGTATCTGGAACTTCCTGCTGCTTTATTCAACAAAGCAAAACTCAATACCATAACATTTCCGATGTTGGTGCCACGCAGTTATGCTCAACGCATGACTCCCGGCGATGCGAGTGATCCCTTGCTACTACAAGTATTACCCCAGTTAAATGAGCTAGAACATGACTCTAACTACACAACAGACCCGGTAGGCGATTTAAAATCAATGGTAATTCCAGGCTTATTGCATAAATATCATGGCCGGGTGCTGCTAACACTAACCGGTGCATGCGCTGTACATTGTCGATATTGCTTTCGTCGGCATTTCCCATACTCTGAAGCGGCAATTACCAGCTC
>JBGMRJ010000045.1:8528-23358 GCA_048061315.1 Gammaproteobacteria bacterium | reverse complement strand
ATGGTTTTTGCAGGTGCTGAAAGTGGCTTATACATTGGAGCAGGTATCGGTGATTCCACTGTTGAGGCTGATGGCACAGCGCCAGAAGGAACCTACAATTTTAGTGAAAGTGATTCAGGGTATAAAATATTTGGCGGTTACAATTTTGGTATTGTCCCTCTGATTGATATTGCCGCAGAAATCTCCTATGTTGATTTTGGTAATCCGAGTGGTATTTTCCCAACGAATAATCCAATTAATTTTAAGTTAACAGGTTACGATGCTTTTGGTTTAGTCGGTTTTAGTTTTGGACCGTTTGGTTTATTTGCTAAAGCGGGTGTAATACAGTGGGATTCAGATTCAACTATCGGCGCTACTAATTCAAGTGATTCAGGAAGTGACCCTGCTTATGGTATTGGTGCTCGATTTCAACTGAGCTCGCTGGCTATTCGTGCTGAATATGAAGTTTTTGATTTAAGCGGTGGAATTAGCGATATCACCATGTTATCGGTTAGTGGTGTTTTTACTTTTTAGTATTTATTTCAGCATTTGAATTAAATCAGGATTCATCATTGCTAAATGTGATGAATCCTGAGAGTTTTAAAAATGAAGTCATCTTTAATTCCGGTAATGCTCGTCTTTATCAATTTTTATCGAATGGAAGCAATCTTAGAATCTATTAAGGAATGTGTATGAAAGTTATAAATAAAATTTTAATTTTATTGTGTGGTTCTCTCCTGGTTTTTTCTCCCACAGTTTACGCGGGTAATGAGAGTGGGATATTTATTGGAGCAGCAGTTGGTGATACCGCTATTAAGGCTACTAATTTTAGCGAGAAAGGAACATCGGGCAAGATAATTCTTGGTTATAATATGGGAATCATCCCACTGGTTGATATTTCCTTTGAAGCATCTTATATCAATTTTGGAAAAGCAAGCCAGAATAACAATGGTGTTCAGAATAATTATGATATTTCCGGTGTTGATGCTTTTGGAGTAGTTGGTTTTAAGTTGGGTCCAATTGGCGTTTTTGCCAAAGCCGGAGGAATCAATTGGAGTTCGGATATAGTGAAGAACAATGTCAGTTCGAGTAAATCGGGAACTGATGCTGCTTATGGGGTAGGTGCTAAAGTTCAATTTGGTTCAATGACAGTGCGTTTGGAATACGAACTTTTTGATGTTAGTGCCGTTGATGAACTTAATATGTTATCCATTGGTATTCTCGTAACCTATTAATTATTTTCAATTTATTAATCTGCTTTGTGCTATTTGTCGAAAATCTCGGTATTTGGACCATTACTTGACGATTATTAGTATTTCACGTAGTGTGAAAAATTACTAAACGAATATTATAACCTGATAAACTACTTTCAGAATGGGATTTTCATAATGATTTTTTTCAATTTAAAATCGGACTCTAGTGAGGGTTTGTCGTTGTTATCCAGTACAGTTATAAAAGCTTTATTTATATCGTTCGTTATCCTGCTTGGTTCGTGTAGTAAAGAGCCAGAAAAAGTTAAAGAAATAATACGACCAGCAAAAATTGTGACAGTAACTGCTGGCGGTGAAGCTGCCAAACGTTCTTTTCCCGGTGAGATTGAAGCATCAGACCGCTCAGAATTGGCTTTTAGATTGAGTGGTGAATTAATTACTTTGCCGGTGAGAGCAGGGAATAAAATTAAAAAAGGGCAGTTATTAGCACAATTGGATCCACGCGACTTTAAACTGGCATTAAGAGATAAACAGGCAAAATTTGATCTTGCTAAAGTGCAATACAAGCGTATGGAAGAGTTAGTTGCAAAAGGTTTAGTTCCTAGAGCAGAGTTTGATAAAGCCAAGTCACAACTTCAAGTAGCTACCGCTGATCTTGAATTAGCCAAAGCAAACCTTGATGATACAAATTTACGTGCACCTTATTCCGGTGTGATATCCAGTATTCCAGTACAAAATCATGAAAGCGTGCAATTAAAGCAAACTATTATGACCATTCTATCGGAAGGCACAGTTGATGTGGTGTTTCAATTACCTGAAAGTATAATGGCGCATGTTAGAAAGGATCAAAGTGGAAAAACCCCACCCACGGTCATTTTTGATGCACATCCGGATAAAAAATATCGAGCAACTTTAAAAGAATACGATACTGAAGCCGATCCACAAACACAGACCTATCGAGTTGTTTTAACCATGGATACCCCCGGAGATTTTCCTGTATTACCGGGTATGACTGTTTCGGTCAGAGTTAATCTGAAGAAAATTCTTGATATTAGTTCAGCATTAGTTGTACCGGTTGAATCTGTTTTTGCAGCTAAAGATGCACCTGTTGATTCAAAAGAACGTTATGTCTGGCGAGTTGCCCCCGATACAATGACGGTAACACGTTCAGCTGTTACTGTTGGGCGTTTAAGCAGTTTTGGAATAGAGGTTAAATCAGGTTTAAAAGAAGGGGATAAAATTGTTACTGCTGGGGTTCATTTTTTAGTCGAGGGTCAAAAGATTCGAGAATGGACTCGTGAGCGTGGTTTGTAGGCTTTCTATATAAACATTAAATAAACTATTAAAAATGAATATAGCTGAATATTTTATAAAAAATAAAGTCATCTCCTGGATGCTGACATTACTCATTTTTTTCGGGGGGGCGCTTTCTTATCAAAGTTTATCCCGATTGGAAGATCCGGAATTTACAATTAAAGAAGCCGTTATCATTACACAATATCCCGGGGCATCATCACAGCAGGTTGAAGAAGAAGTTACTTATCCTCTTGAAAATGTTATTCAGCAATTACAATATGTCGATTATATTCGTTCGATTTCGACATCCGGATTATCGCAAATAACCGTTACCATGCACCGAAAATACGGGCCTGAATCGTTACCTCAGATATGGGATGAACTACGCCGTAAAGTAAATGATTTATTACCGCAATTGCCTCCGGGTGTACAGCCACCACTGGTTAATGATGATTTTGGTGATGTTTATGGTTTGTATTTCGCTGTAATTGGTGATGGTTATAGTTATAAAGAACTGGTTGATTATGTTGATTATTTGCGAAGAGAAATTATTCTGGTAGATGGTGTTGGCAAGGTTTCAGTAGCAGGAAAACAAAATGAGCAGGTTTTCGTTGAAATTTCTCGTAGTAAGTTAACTCAGTTGGGTATCCCTTACAGTCGAATATATGAAATTTTAAAAACACAAAATATTGTGTCCAATGCCGGTGCTGTTAAATTATCCCAGGAATACATCCGTTTTCATCCAACAGGTGAATTTCAGCGTGTCGAAGAAATGGAGAATTTGCTAATCAGTGAAACGGGATCAAATAAATTAATTTATTTACGCGATGTTGCAAAAGTTCGGCGTGGATTTCAGGAAGTTCCTAACCATTTAACGTCATTTAATGGCCGTCAATCGATAACCCTGGGTGTGTCATTTGCCTCAGGATATAATGTTGTTAACGTTGGCAAAATTTTAGATTCGCGTTTAGCCGAACTGGAGTATGCACGCCCTATTGGAATTGAATTGGCAGTACTTTACAACCAACCTGTTCTGGTTAAAGTATCTATTGATAATTTCATCATTAATTTACTGGAAGCGGTTGCAATCGTAGTTGCAGTTTTATTGCTATTTATGGGCATGCGTAGTGGTTTACTAATTGGGTTAATATTATTCCTAACTGTTATTGGTAGTTTTATTTTCATGAAACAGATGGATATAGAATTACAACGAATATCGCTTGGTGCTTTGATCATAGCATTAGGAATGCTAGTTGATAATGCTATTGTAGTTACAGAAGGAATCTTAATCGGTATGAAACGCGGGCTTAGTAAGCTCGAAGCTTCATCGGTTATTGTTAAACAAACATTAATACCATTGTTAGGCGCAACAGTGATTGCGGTAACCGCTTTTGCGCCAATTGGTTTATCAGAAGATTCATCAGGTGAAATGCTGGCATCACTTTTTTATGTATTATTGATATCGCTTATGTTGAGCTGGTTTACTGCTGTTAGTTTAACGCCTTTTTTTGCAGATATGTTTTTTAAAGAAGAAATCAATCAAGCAAAAAATAATTCTGAAATGAATTCTCAGAGTGAATCCGATCCTTATGCGGGTGCTTTCTTTGTGTACTTTAAGAAAGTTCTGGATTTTTGTATGCGTAATGCAAAAGTGACTATTATTGTATCGCTTACTCTTTTAATCATTAGTGGTTATGGTTTTCAGTTTGTCAAAATTGTATTTTTCCCAAGTATGACAACACCAATGGTGTTAGTCGATTATTGGCGTCCACAAGGCACTGATATTCGTGAAACATTCAGGGATGTACAGCAACTCGAGGTATGGGTAAGTAAATTAGACCATGTGAAACAGGTTAGCTCTAATACCGGAAAAGGCGGTATTCGTTTTATGATGACCTATGCACCTGAAAAAATATTTCCCAGTTACGGACAATTAATGGTTGAAGTTGAAGATTATAAACAAATAGATTCACTCATAGCTCAAATAGAAAATGAATTATTAGAGAACTATCCTGATGCATTATACAAATTTAAAAAATTTGAGTTAGGACCACCAAAGCAAGGAAAAATCGAGGCTCGATTTAGTGGTGCAGACCCTGTTGAATTACGCAAATTATCGGAACAAGCACAGATAATAATGCGACTTGATCCCGGCATAACAGCTTTACGAGATGACTGGAAAGCCCGTACAAAAGTAATACGCCCACAGTTTGCAGAAGCGCAGGCGCGCAAAGCCGGTATTAGTAAACAAGATTTAGATGATGTTCTATTAATGAGTTTTTCGGGAAAACCCATTGGTTTATATCGCGACGGCACTAATTTAATGCCAATAATTGCACAACCACCATCTAATGAACGTTTGAACATTGATAGTATGTCCGAGTTACAAATTTGGAGTCCGGTCTATAAACGTTACATCTCAATTTCACAAATCGTCTCTGAATTTAAAACAACATGGGAAGATTCAATCATTAACCGTCGTAACCGAAAGCGCACCATAATGATTGCAGCCGATCCAAAAATATTAGGAAATGACACCACAAATGCTATATTTAAAAGAGTAAAACCAAAAATTGAAGCCATTCCATTACCAAAAGGTTACGAACTGGAGTGGGGCGGAGAATTTGAAAGTTCTAGAGATGCTCAGGGCCCTTTAAAACGTTCATTACCGATTGGCTTACTATTAATGTTTGTCATAACAGTATTTCTATTCAAGACAGTACGGCAACCTCTAATAATTTGGTCAACAGTACCAATGGCATTAATTGGTGTCACGATCGGCTTATTGTCTACCGGTACAGCGTTTACATTTATCGCGTTATTGGGCTTTATTGCACTAATTGGCATGTTGATTAAAAATGGTATTGTGCTGGTCGACCAAATAAATCTTGAGATTAATGAAGGAAAAGAATTATATCATGCTATTTTTGATTCGGCAGTTAGCAGAGTAAGACCTGTTTCAATGGCAGCTATTACAACGATACTGGGAATGATCCCATTGTTGTTTGATGCATTTTTCTCATCAATGGCAATTACTATTATGTTTGGTTTGGGTTTTGCAACTGTTTTAACATTAATAATGGTGCCGGTTTTTTATAAACAGTTTTATCGAGTTAAATATCAGGCGTTAAATTAAATTTTTTACTGTTGAGGCATTAACGGGTTACAATTTTTAATTGTTACTTTACCTTGCAACATGTTGCCTTTTGAATATTCATTAAAGTGGCACGTGTTAGTCTTTGGCTCGTAATTTTCTATCCATAAGTTTTCATCTTTCCAGGTAGCCCCGAGGTGTCGTTGACCCGCTGGAACTTCTATAGACATCACGCCACCGTATTTTTTGACAAATACTTGTTGAAAATGAAAATAATAGGCAATCCAGCCAATGATGAAAATAAGGACAGCAAATACGAGAGCTGATTTCCATTGTTCCATTTTAAAGCCGATAAAGAACAGAGCAGCAATTACTAAAGCAATAATGGCTATCCAGTACAAGTAGGTTATCATGATAAAATTTCCTTAAAATCACTGTAATTTTTAAAAAAGACGAGCTAATAGTAGCATTTTAGGCAAGTAAACCAAAGACCGAATATAATAATATGATTGAAGTCAGATAATAATACGCCTATTATTGTTATTCTTTTAACTTACACTGATAAAAACCTCGAGAACACTATGTCACAATTACGGCTTCCCTTACTAATTTTACTATTATCGTTAACAATTATTACAAGTTCTGCTTCTGCAGCAAAAGTACTTAAAATGGCAACCAGTCATTGGTCCCCTTATGTTGATAAAAAGTTACCAAAAAGTGGTCTTGCGATGGATATCATGACCTCGGTATTTCAAAAAGCCGGTTATAAATTAGATATAAGTTATGAGAAATGGTCACGAACACTAGAGGGTGCTCAAATTGGTATTTATGATGCAGTCGCAACCGCATGGTATAGTGATAAACGTGCGAAATCATTTGCATATACTGACGCTTATTTAAATAATGAATTAAAATTTTTAGTGCGTTCCGATTCTACAATGAAATTTACCAGTTATAATGATCTGCAAGACAGATTAATAGGGGTTGTGAAAGATTATGCCTATGGTGGTGATTTTATGAAAGCCCGTAATTTTATGCGATTACAGGCGAATCAGAATTTTCAAAATATTGATCTTGTATTTAAGAAGCAAATAGATGCGGCTATTGCCGATGAAAGGGTATTTATCTATAAAATAAATAGTGTTCTGCCTAATAGTAAGTCGCAATTTAAGATACTACCGATTCCTGTATCTATCAATAGTCTGCACGTTGCAGTAAGCAAGGCTAATCCTCAATACAAAGAAATTGTCGCAGCATTTAATAAAGCGCTTATTACCATGAAAGATGATGGCAGTTATTTGAAAATTCTTAAAAGCCATGAGTCTAATGAATTAAAGTGGTAGTTAGCGTTATTTAGGAAGGAAATGGCTTTAAAGAAACATAAACACTATTCATTACAGATCGCGATCAGTAGTTTATTTATTACGATTATCGTAATTCTTGGCCTAATACTAAGCTGGCAAAGTTACAGTAAAACTTCGGATGTTATGTTGCGAAATGCCGAAGATATTTATACCCGAATTACCAATGAACTCGTTAATGATTTTAGAGCCAATTATGGTTCAATTGCTGGCACACTTCGCCAGTTCCGATTATCGCCTGTTAGTAAAGCTCAAACATTTAAAAATAGGTTTAAATTTATACCTGATTTTCTGGCAATTATCGATTCTAATCCATCAGTATTTATAGCTGGAATCGCTTATGAAAATGGCGATTATTTTGGCGTGACACATGTTACTAATGATTACGTCAAAAAAAATCATGTTATACCCGATAATGCGGTATTCATGGTTTTATACTTTACAAAATCCTCTGTTGATCCAAATTTTATACCCGGGAAATTATATTCGATTATTTACGATAAAAAATTCAATGAGCTTTCCAGGAATGAAGGTAAAAAAACTCAGTTTGATTTACGAACACGTGATTGGTACAAGAATGCAACAATTGAACCGAGAGCAACAAAGCCATATGTCTTCTATGATACTGACATTGTTGGATTAACGGCAACATCTAAAACAGCCGAGCCGGGTGTGGTAGTTGCTTTAGATGTTACTCTCGAGAATTTAAGTGAAATGATTTCAAAATATGATATTACACCTGATTCTGAAGTTGTTTTGATTAATGCCAAAGGGCAGACATTTGCTTATAAAGATCCGAGTAAGGTTGTTATTAAAACCAACGAAGTTTTGAACAACGACACATTACAGTTGGCTAATTTAAAACAGCTCGGTAGCGGTGTTTTAAAGTATCTTAGTAATTACATTGAAGCAAAAAATCAGGATTTAAAATTTACTTATGATGGCCGCCAATGGATTGGCAGTGCACGCGTCATTGCAAAACCCGGTGGTGTGGATTTGTATGCATTAATATTATCACCTGTGGATGAGTTATTGGCAGATGCTGTTAAAATTCGCTGGCAATTATTAAGCACTACTTTTATTATTTTATTATTATTTATTCCGCTAATCTGGTTTACTTCGAGAAAAATATCGACACCAATGAATAGTTTAGCGAAAGAAGCAGATGCAATATCGCATTTTGATTTTAGTCACTCTACTCTACAGACTTCATTTATTAAAGAAGTCAGTAATTTGAATTCTGCAATTGAAATGATGAAAACAACCATTAATAAATTTATTTCTTTAATAAATTCTTTAGCCGGTGAACCGGATCTCGATATATTGTTAACAACTATTGCAACGGAAACGATGTTAATAAGTCATTCTGATGGTGTTTTAATATACTTGTTGGATGAAAAAGACGATCTGTTAAAAGCTGATTTTTTAAGTCATAAGTTAGATGGTGAGCATACTGAAACTATTGCAGTTAATATATTACCGAAATTAACGCTCGATGATGCAAGCAGGTTACTATTAGAAGATGATGTCATTAAAAGTCGGATTATTGAGATCACAAGAGGTAGTACTAATCAACTATCGCCATTATTGGAGTTATTATCGCTGGATGAAATAAGCTGTTTGATATTACCATTGCAAAATAGAAATAATGATATTATAGGTTTGTTAACTTTAATTTATTACGATGGAGATACAGTTAACGAAGTTAGTAATATTGAGTTTGTTGAGGCTTTATCCGGTTTTGCTGCGGTAACACTAGAGAGTCGTCAGTTGTTTAATATGCAAGAGGCATTATTGCATTCGTTTATTAAATTAATAGCCGGTGCGATAGATGCAAAATCGCCTTATACTGGTGGTCATTGTCAACGGGTTCCGGAGATAACAATGATGCTGGCAAAATCTGCCTGTGAAAGCACTAATGATTTATACAAAAATTTTAATCTTAGTGACAAGCAATGGCAGGAGCTTAATATAGCCTGCTGGTTACACGATTGTGGCAAGGTAACAACACCTGAATATGTAGTGGATAAAGCAACAAAATTAGAAACGATATACGATCGAATTCATGAGGTTCGTATGCGTTTTGAAGTTTTAAAACGTGATTGTGAAATAGATTGTTGGCAAAAAATAGCCGATGGCGGGAATAAAGAAAACTTGCTTAGTGAACTCGAGCAACGGCTTAAACACATTGATGATGACTATGTTTTTGTGGCTGATTGTAATATTGGTGGTGAGTTTATGGATGAAGAAAAAATCACACGATTGCATACTATAGCAGAAAAAACCTGGCTGAGAACTCTTGATGATTCAGTAGGTATATCTTGGGAAGAATTAAACCGAAAGACACAAAATAACATAGAATTACCGGTTAAAGAAAAAATATTAGACAATAAGGTAGAGCATATAATTAAACGTGATAAGTCTGATAGAATTGCAGATGATAATCCTTATGATTTTAATATCGACACTCCGGAATACAAATATAACCGCGGTGAATTATATAATCTTTCTGTAAAGCGTGGCACTTTAAATGATGAAGAACGCTATATGATAAATTCACATATGATTCAGACAATTATCATGTTGAACAATTTACCTTATCCCAAGCATCTGCGAAATGTTCCTTTAATTGCAGGTAGTCATCACGAGACAATGGATGGTAAAGGTTATCCTAAAAAATTAAAAATGAGTGAACAACCTTTGACTTCACGGATGATGGTTATTGCCGATATCTTTGAGGCCTTAACCGCATCTGACCGTCCTTATAAAAAAGCAAAAACATTAAATGAGTCAATTCGTATATTGAGTTTTATGCGTAACGATAAGCATATCGATGCAGATTTATTTGATTTATTTTTAACGAGTGGGGTATATCGTGAGTATGCCAGTCAGTATCTAAAACCAGAACAAATAGATGAGGTCGATATAGGTAGTTATTTATTTTCGGCTAAAAAAAACAGGCTTAATGAATAAGCCTGTTTTTAGTGAAGTGCTGTAATATTATTGCATTACGGCAGGTTTTTTTGGGGCATTCTCTCGTACAACTTTAAGAGCGGTAAAACTGCCATCATTATTAACCTTTGATTTAATTTCCAGATAATCATCCACTACAATTGCTTGTAAATTAAAAGCAGGATCTTTTATGTCTGAGCTGTCTTTCATTAAAGTATTGTTATCAACACTTATTACAGTGTCTGTTGTGCCGTCAGTTAGGGTTATTGACCCTGTATTTGCTTGAGGGGCATTAACACTCTTCACAGTACCCAGGGTTGTCATCTTTGCCATACCGGAATTACTATCTTCATATTCCACTTTCTTGGCAACGAGTTCTTTATTGCTATTATAATAACCTTCAACTTCAACCAAGGTACCAACTTTAAACAGGGTAAGATCGTCAGTACCGGTAAATTCAGTAGTTGAATCTAATATAAACGTTACATTAGCGACAGTAATGGATGTGTCTGTAATATCTGATATTAAATCTTTAACTTCATATTCATCATCTTCGTTACTATCTTGGTTCTTTGATTCTTGTTCAACTTTAGATGCTACTAGTTGATTACTGGAATCCAGTGCTTGATAGCTTTTTGCTTCAACATATAAGCCATCTTGTATACCATTGGGGAAACCACTTAAGTCAGTTTTAGTGGAGTAGGTTATAGTTAATTGGCCTATATCGAAACTATCTGTGCCATTATGATTTTTAATCATACCTTTAACTTCTAATTCATCGCCTGGGGTATAAGCGGCTGCTTTTACTTCAATTCGGGTAGCCATAACATTACCCATACCATCTGAGTAGCCATGAGCTTCAACAACATTATCTTTTTTTATCATGCTGACGTCTTTTATGCCAGGGACGTAACTTTCAAATGCCGTATTTTCATCAACGGTGACAAGTTGTCCCATGATATTAAATTCACCTGTCATTGTTCCCGGAGCTGAAATAACAATGCCTTCTACTTCATCGCCTGCTGATACGCTACTAGCAGTATCATTACTTGATTTTTTTACACTGACCATCATTCCGACTCTTAAACTTGCTTCAGAGACGTTGTTACCATCGATGGTTATCTTGGCATTGCTCGTATTATATTCAACGCCATTTACAATAACACTGCCAAATGCAGTAATAGGGCCGGTCGTTGTTGAATTGTTACCATTGTTGAGTCCGCTAGTGCTGGTACCACCACCACAAGCCGATAAGCCAACTACTACGCTTAAGGCTATCCCGGTTAGCATGAATTTTGTTTTGTTCATTATCTTACTCCTTTCTTTAGAAATATTGGCTTATCGCATCCGTTAAATATTATGTTAAATTATATGTTGGTCAAATTAAACATTTATATAATATACACGGTTTAGTTATCTAAAAGGTTCCCTATAACTCAAATTTAACTTTTGATGTTACCTACTATATAAGTTAAGTATTACTATCGACGTCGACCACCAATTCCTCCACCACCTCGAAATTGCCCGCGGTTATAACCACCCGTAGGTTGTGTACGTTGTCGGTTTATTTGTTCCTGCCCATACTGACGTTGTTTATAATCACGATTTAGCTGATCATAATTTCGTTGCTGAGTCGTTGGTCGGGTAGAATTCTTCTTATAATCCTTGGCTTTATTTCCTGCCGCAGGATATTTTTGTTTTAAATCACCAGCTTTTGATTTTACTGGCTGTGTCGTTGGTGGCGAAATATCGTTCCAACTACCATCTTGGCGTTTTTGCCAGCCATCTTCCGTTCGGCGATAGACTTCACCATTTTTGCCGGCATAAAGGTTGTTTTCATCTCGGGCTATAAAACCGCGATCACCTTCGGAAGTCTTAAAACCTCGGGCGGTACCCTGATCATTGGTGTAGCGTGCTGTGGCTGCCCATTTGTCATCACGTTTAATTGCAGTCGCACCCCAGGAGCTGTAGTAGTCTGTTCCCTGACGTGTTGCAAACTGGGTATTGGTACGAGGATTCGTTGCTGAAATCCACAGATTTGCTCCGGAAGGGCCATAAGCTGCTGATCCTCGGGCGTATTTACCAGTGTCTGGATTGTATGCTGAACCATATCCAATTCCACCATAAGGGCCATAGGCCCAACCGGCACGACCGTATGTTCCAGTAGTCGGGTTGTAATAGGTTCTGGCACCAAAGGTGTGCGGGTATGGATAATAGATTGGATAACGATAATATGATCCATAATACCAGTAGGGTGGGTAATACCACCCGGAACCATAGACCACAACACCGTATGAAACATAAACATTTGAATAGCCTGATGTATAGCCAACCGTAACCGTGTTAGGAGAGCTGCTATAGATGTGAACAAATGTTGTGTGATACAGCGGTGAACTCGGTGGTATTTGATAAATTTCTTTTGGTATTTGAGTTGCTACCTTCCATGGTCCTTTGGCATCAATTGAAAAAAACCAGATTCCATCCTGACAGAGATAATATTTTTTTTCAAAATAAATGACATCACTGGAAGTGTTTACCGCATACGTCAGTTTGGTGTCTGTTATTGGTTTAAAATCAGGGTCGCCTGCGTAAACGACTTTTGGTTTAGTAATCGATTTATCTACCTCAACTTTATACGGAATTTGAGCCATTATGATTGCTGTTTCTGCTTCGATTGTTCCTGGCACTGAAGCTCGCACGCTTGCTCGTGGGTTATTCGTTGGAATATTTTTAAAATCTTCAGGCAGGTTTTCGCTGATGAATTCCCATTTGCTATTGTTTGTCAGTTGTTTGGTTCGAAACCAGCGGCCAGAAACAAGGTAATAATAATAACTATCTTTGCTGGAAAAGAATAAATCACTATTGGTATTGGATACCCAGGCTAAACTGGTATTGGCTACTGGTTTTAATTCGGGTTTACCGTTAATTAAAATGAGTTCAGCAGGCTTGGTGCTGACAAAAAAATTCGGATCGGTTGTTGGTGTTAATGTTTTAGTTGGCAGGTTGGCTTTAACGTCTTTCCAGTTATCGGTGTCAGGTAGATTATAAAAAGCATCAGGTAATTTGAGCGATGGACTCCAGGACTTTTGTAAATCAGTAGTTGTGTACCAGTCTTTTTCATTTAACAAGTAATAATTTTTTGATGCCTTATCCTGAAAGATATCCCAATTGGTATTAACTGCAAATTTTAGCTTATTATCTTTAATCGGGCTCCATAAGGGCTTGCCATTAAATATAACAAGTAGAGCAGGTGTATTACTTATGAATATTACTGGTGGATTAGCTTTTATTTTAGATGTGGTCCTGGATTTAGCATGACGGCTGTAATTTGCAGTTATCCGGTTAAGCGACATAATGATGCCATCTTCGGGTAGCATGTTTTGAATATCGTCGAGTAATTTATTTTTGGACTCGGAATTAAGGTTAGGTACTTTTAGCGTAGTCACTTTTAAGTTGACTAGTTTAATATTTTTTGTCGGTAAATCGACATTGGTGTTTGCAGTTAAAATCACTGAGCCATAGACTGGTGAAGTTTCTGGTGTTGCCTGGTAGGTAATCACAACACGGGAGCGGAGGTATTTATAATCTACCCATTTAATAATTTGAGGTTGGTATATTGTTAAATTAACATTATCTGAATTTTGATATTTTTTAGGCCAGTGATAAATATCACCTTTGTTTTCATCAATGCGTTTAAAACTTGATTCACAGGCAAGCAAGGTAACCGTAGTTAGCATAATTAAAAATACAGTTTTGATAAAATATCTATTCATGAAATTTTTTCATAATACTATGTAGGATTAATTATATTTAATTAAGAAATTTATTAAATTTAACAACGGCCACTTCAGCGACTAGCATGACAATCAGAACAACAATAAATGCAGCCACACCGTGAATAGGCCCGCTGAAAAGAACACGATCACCAAATGCGATATTAACGGCTTCAAGAATGGCAAATTTAGAGCCGAATAATACTGCCCAGGTAGATAATATTCGTAACATTTTCGCCATCCCTCCTGATTTTGATTTGAAGAACACCGCAATGTGGTGTTCAATTTTGAGGGTGATTTTCAACAATACTTGTAATAAAACCGCAGCAAGTAATGATATCGTAAATGAATCAATTGTTACAAGATTCCAATACTCATCAAATAAATTAAGAACCGTTAAATCTATTAAGATAGCAGTAAAATAGCGTACAAAAAGTTGCTGTTTAGTATTATAGGTTCCGGCAACATTAGTTTGAATTGCATCCTGTGACATTGATTTTAAGCCTCGGGTAATTAGTAAATTTTAGAAAATCATAACAGGTTTTAAGCGGTTTAACGATACTAAAAAGCTGGCTACCTTCATTACCCTTATTTTGATTTAAGCCAAGTGCCAGAGCTTCACGATACCATCACTTCTTCTATCGATAATAGTTTCACTAACTACTATTTGCTTATCATTTATGAGTACGAATGCCATTTTAAAATAGTTATAATTAATTGAACTTAGCCATTAATCACAGTAACGGTTTTATTATCATGGCATCGACCGCAGGCACCTTCATTCACAGTAAAAGACATTGAGCTGGTAATTGGTTTACCGGGGACTTCTACTGATACGTATAAACCATTTCCCCATGTGATTGCATCGGTGGTATAAAAATTACCAAGAGCATCAACTTCGATACTGTGTATCAGATTACCACTGGCATTGGGGCCGTCATGAAATAGAATTTTTACATTGGGTAATGGCGCAGTTAAATTTTGCTGTTGATAAACTGAACCGGCTGTTGAAAAAATATATTCATTACCGGATTGGTGACAAGAGAGGCAATTTTGACCGGTGTTATGGCTACTCTGGCCACCATTGCGACTAATTGCAACATCATTACTGTCTTCTTCCTCGTGGCCACATGCCATTAATAGCACGGTGATTATTGAGAATAC
>JBGMRJ010000045.1:0-8428 GCA_048061315.1 Gammaproteobacteria bacterium | reverse complement strand
AGGATACCAGGCAGTTAATCCTAATTGTAATTGTATTAACCAACTATTTTTTTTACCGGCCATAAAAAAGCGCACACCGATGTCACCTGCAATAACATTACTACTGAGTTCTTCAGAACGCTTTCCCGCCAGACTACCTTGTCCTTCGATGTATTCAGATCGTTCACCGATACCTAACATCAGATAGGGTTGCATCCAGTTTTTCAGACTGCTATTGATTAAGGAGGCTTCGACACCCACTGTTGCCTGTTTGCTGATATTAAATTGAGTGGCGGTGTTATTGATGGCAGGAGTTGCGTTGCGATAATCGAGAACTAAAGAATATCTTACTTTGTTAGCATAGTACCAATTCGATGCAGACCAGCGAAACTGTGTTTGCATTGCTATTTTCGGGGTTAACATTGAGAATTGATAAGCGAAAAATGAACTGTTGCTATTTGGATTTACAGCACTATCTCTTGTGGCGGTTAAAACTAATCGACCGAAACTATTATCATTATTTCCAATGCCTTCAACCGATTCTAGCCGTATTGGTCCAATTGAAAATCCTGCCGCGAGAGCGACACCGCTTTCATTATCAGCCGTTAATTGCTGGACAATGTCACGATCGTATCCTTCTCGCCAATCACCTCGTAAACCTACCCACAAATTCCAATCGTTATAATTTAATAAACCATAGGCTCCGATTGTTCCATCGGATTGGCCGTCACTCGATTGTAAAATGGAGCCATCCAACCAATAACCCGGTTGCCATTTTGAGTCATTAAATGCATCTTTGAAATAACGTTGCTTACTGGCTCGTAACCATAGCACGGCATCGGTACGTTCGGTTTCAACATAGGGTAGGTTTATCAGTGATTCTTTTAGTAATCGGTGTGCACCGTTTTGAATACGCACTACACTAAAATTTCCGACACTACGAAAACCCATACCGAATAATAGCTGATCAAT
Organism: Gammaproteobacteria bacterium; assembly: GCA_048061315.1. GTDB lineage: Bacteria > Pseudomonadota > Gammaproteobacteria > UBA6429 > Thiohalophilaceae > CAYQUC01. Next base: position 7,477 of record JBGMRJ010000045.1, on the reverse strand, counting down.
ATTTGATTGCGTTTTATTGAAATAGGAACGATAGGCCACTGACAGACTGAATTGGTCCAGTCGTCCTTCGGTTCCGGGGGGATCAGGTTGATCGTGTTGGGGACCACGTGCCGTTAACATGCTTTGATCAATGACAACTAACCAGCTGTCTGTTATATAGCCTGATAGCGACAGTTGTTGAGTGCGAAAGTCATCGCGGTTTTTGAAGACACTAAAAAAATCGTTACCGACCTGGAGCTGAATATCACCTTGCAGGCTTGGAGGTTGCATCACTGGCAAACCAGGAATTTCTCCCGCATCGACAATCGACGACAGTGTTGATATCGATAACAAAGCAACATTTATCAACCGTAAAATTAAACTGCGAATTTTTATGTGGAAATAATGGATGCTGAATCCTGATAGTTAAAAATATACCTTATATATCGTATCACTATAGCAATAACTTTACGTATTTTTTATAAAGTTCAGCAACTAACTAGAATGAGTAGCTAACGCCAAATAAAAATCGAAAGTCATTAGGTTCGGGGATATTACCGAGATCATCAACTGTTGGATGACTAATTCTGTCCCACACTGCTGAAATATCAAAATCCAAATCACCGGTAATTTCACTTTCTAATGTTGCAATCATGTAATGGGTATAGCCGCCAGACGCTTTATTTGAGAGCTGAATATTGTATTTATAAATAAAATCCAGTCTTTTGGTTATTTCGGCATCTAGATCGGTACTAATCGAGAGTGAGCCGGAATCAATCTGAATATCTTCGCCTGGCTGTACTGATATGTATTTAGTGCTTATGTAGGCGGGACCAGCAGTTAAATTCCATTCAAATTTTGAAGTATCTTTAATAACATACCCTAAACCGGAACCAATGGTAATACGTTGATCAACATTTTGAAATGGATCGCGGAAGTATTCGGCATTAATCGGATTATAGAAAAAATACCGTGTGACATATATATCCAGCCCGCCAAACAAACGATGGTTGTTGAGTGTTTCTTCCAGAGCACCTGTGACAGCATTAGTTTTAGAAATATTGCCGATATAATCTAGTGTAAACCGGGAGTCAGGCGTACGGCGTTTTGCCGCGATTTTCGATGTGAAATCAATTTGTTCGGTATTACCACTCCTTAGGTTAGTACTTAATGTTAACTTTAATGCCCATAAGTCAATTTCTCTATCCCCCGACGGCGTGAATGAGACAATTTTATTTCGATTGTATGATTGAACTTCGATATTATTTTGAATAATAATTATTTCATCAGAAATTGTCATCATTCCAACCACTGTGCCAACAGATTCAATTTTGACATTGCTGGCTATATGACTTTTAAGGTATTTAACATCTTCCCAATCAATCGATAGTAAATCGAGTTTATCACTATCAAATTCCAGGTTTTTATTGTACATGGATTTAATTTTACCTTTAAGCCATTCGCCCGAGGTGAGTTGCACCCAGTCATATTTAACGGCTTCAGGTTTCCATGTTTTCGATTCAGATTTTGCGGGTTTGACATCATCATTTATTATATCTTCGGCCTTTACCTGGGTGGCAAATAGTAAAATGATACTAATTAATAATATAAATTGAGTTCTAGCGGTTGTTAATTTCATGATTAAGAATGCAAAATTTAGTTTAGGGCTGATTGATTATATCAAGTATCATTAAGTTCTTAAATAGAGTTAACTAAATGTTATTTTTCTTTGGGAAATTAGCTTGATTCTGTTATATAGTAAAGCTTAAATAGCAGAATATTTTGAAATTTACCTTGGGGCTTAATAGTGATGGATACATTATCAGAACAGCAAATTGTAGATAAAATAAATAATCGGGAAACATTTCAAGCTAATATCGAAGGAAACGGTTTTAATATTAAAATAAACCATTATCAACCGGCTTTATGCGCAGCTATTCATAATGGTGGCAATATGCGTCCAGAATTAGTCGAAAACTGCCTGTTAGACCAATCAGAACGTTATTATGAAGAAGATCCTTTTACGGGTAGCTTTATTGAACAACAAGCTATCACCATGATTGGTAATGATTCTCGTTATGAATATGATCTAAATCGTAATACCGATGAATGCGTTTACGAAACTGCCTGGGGTAAAGATGTATGGAAAGAACCCTTATCAGAACAAGCGATTACTCAAAGCAAAGCAAAACACGCGCAGTTTTTTAGAGTGGTTTCAGCGGTAGTTGAAGCACTGGTTAAAGATTTTGGACAATGTATCGTTTATGATATTCATTCCTATAATTTTCGTCGCCATGAGCGAGAAGATTTACCGGTATTTAATCTGGGTACATCAACAGTTAAGAGCGAAAAATGGCGTTCGATTATTGATAACTGGCTTGCTGCATTGCAAAATATGAAAGTGGATGGAGTGAACGTTACAGCTGGAGAAAATGATATCTTCTTTGGCAAAGGAAATTTAGCTGGGCATTGTCATGGTTTATATGACGATGTGCTCGTATTAGCAACCGAGGTTAAAAAAGTGTTTATGGACGAAGTTCGGGGAGAGGAGGATGAAACAGTCCTGCCTTCACTTCAAAAAGCTTTTAATCATACAGTCACTGATAGTATTGCGAGTAATAAAAAAATTCATAAATAATTTGAATTTCATATTGAAAAAAATAGTATTATCGCATTAAAAATCAAACTTTTATTATTCACTAAATTTTAGATATTCCATCCTAATACATTATGTAACACTGACCATCTGGGTTTTTTACTTTTAGGGTTTTTACCTAAAATCCAATAATTATAAATTTTTTCCTGTAAGCCGTTAAATTTTTTCAGTTTTAGCCAGGTATTCATATACTGAACTAATTCTGTTTCGCCTGTTGGTAAAGCAAAACCAACTGGCGCTTTAACTTTTAACCCTTGTGGAACAATAACTGAAAAGGCAGGATATAATAGTGTCCATGCGGATCCAACTTCTGCAGAGAACACAAAGGCGGAATTAGGGTCCTGTTTCATTTTAAAGTAATTTCGTGGTGATTTTAGTGTTTCATATTTTGCATTAGGAAATATTGTTTTTAGAGCTGAAATATAATATGGGCTATCAGGAGTATATAATGTCAGGTTTTGCATTTCCTGGATATTAGCCATAGATGAGAATTTATCCCGGCTGGAGTCCATAACGATAAGTGCTATAGTGTGATAAGTATAGGCTTCAGTATATAAAAATTTAAGTGCTTTTTTGGGTGTGATACTTCCGCCACCAATAATAATGTCTAGTCGGCCATCTTTTAATTGTTGCTCAGCTGTTTTTTTGTCATCAATTTTTGTAATTTCGAGTTTAGCGCCTGTATCATTAGCTAATGCGTGCATCATATCCATGTCAAATCCAACTAAATTGCCTTTATTGTTTCGATAAACAAAGGGCAGTCTATCGGCAAAATAGCCTATTCGAATTACACCACGTTTTTTGATAACGTCTAACCGAGATTGTTTATTATTAGTTTGATTAAGCGCTGCAAACTGTTTAACTTCTGTTAGTGGTGCAGGTTTGCCCATTAAACTCATCGCTTCAAATGATCGGCCACCTTCATATTGATAGGGAATAAAATATTTGAAACTGATACCAGCAATAATCATGACACCGGCAGTGATGCCCAGGTGTATTGCTGCGATATTAAACATGCGTTTTTTGTTTAATCGTTTCATGATTGCTGCGGATACTAATAGCGTCACAACAAAGGCATGCAATGCCGCTAATGCCGTTGCAAAACGTGCAGTGACGACACTACCTAATAAATACAGTTGAAATTGATCTGCTGGCATATTGAAAAAATCAAGCATAAAAGGAATCGCTACCGCCATGCTGCCAAAGGCCGAAAAAATTCCCATAACGACATAGGATGCATATTGTTCCAAAGTGAGTGGTGACCCAATATACCAGGCAGCGAATAAAATAAAACCCAGCCCCAGTAAGGTGCCAACACTTGGGAAGCTGTATGCAGTAGGAACCAGTACATCGACAGCGGACATTGTTTCTTCAGAATCCATACTGTGTTTTTTTAGTAGTTCTTTACAGCGTTCGATGATCATCGGTAATACAACCAAAACAGTACCGGTAGCTAAAGCAGTAATCATCGCTTCGCCAGCCATATTCATAATTTCCCGATAGGAAAATGGTGTCGCCCAATGTATTAGTAATGGCAGCAACACCAGTGTGAGTAGAGTCCATGCGATTAAATATACCCACAAAAATATTTGTAATCGACCTAAGTCTTCGGGTTGTAATGTTCCTGCAGCTGAGGTTGCAATAGCAAATATCCCCAGGGGCGCAGATTTGGCGACAAACGATGCAACCCGCATCAAGCCATCACTAATATTTGTTGTTAAATCAAGCAATACTTCTTTATTTTTTACATGGATCATGGCGATACCAAGTAATAATGAAAATACCACCACGGCTGGTACAATGGTATTCGACATAGAATAAAAAACATTCGATGGGATATACAAGCGTAGAAAATCAAATGCCTGACCTTCCGAAACCAGACTACTACTAAAAAATCCCGCCGCTTCCCAGCTGGGATAAGCTAGTGGTAATAATAGTAATGTCGCCATGGTGGTTAGCCAAATAAAAAGTATAACAAATGCAGCCTTGATACCAATATTCATTGCCATACTGGCATTTAAACGGCCAAGCCCACCAATAATTGAAACAATGACATAAGGTAAAACAGTCATTTGCAATAAACCGATGTAGGCATTACCGATGATCTTCAAGTTACCAGCAGGTTCTCCAACCACAATACCCGATGTTATGCCAAGTATTAGTGCCAGGACAACGCGCTTAAATGCGCTCATATTTTTGAAGAAATCCAAAATTTTCACTTTAACAACCCACGGTTTTTTGGTTTCATAAATAATACCTCAATTGATTGGAGTTTCATAACAGCTATCGACGCGTAAATTGAAATATCTAGACTCGATTTAAAAAAGCATAATCAACTATTGTGTTATAAAGTTAAAATTAATCAGTCTTGTTGTTGGAGTCTTGCCACAACTCATTACCGACGTGATCGGCAAAACCCACTCCTGCGGCATCATAAAGATTAAATGCACTGTGAACACCAGCTTGTTTCAGAACGTCTACTTCGTCCTTATATTTTGCGATTGCGGCAAGCTTTCCGGTGTAGCCTTCTTCTTTTAATAGTTGTGCGGCAAAAATATTTTCTTTGGTATTTGGCATAGCGAGCAAAATTAATTTTACAGCCTTAAAATCAAGATTAATTCGATTCCAAAATTCCGGGTCTGTTGCACTGCCATGAATTACGTGCTTACCACTGTCGTGTAATTTTTTAATTCGTTGTTCATCGATATCAACACCGAGCACTTGATCGCCCATGTGCTGGTGGATTGCTTCATAGGCACTGCTACCAACTCGGCCCATTCCAAAAACAATAACATTGGTCTTACCCGGGTTAATATCTTGTTCTTCTTGAATTCGATGTGGTGTTTCGAATCGTGATAGAAATTTTTGGTTTTTTGCATAAAGGTAGTAAGAAGCGGCATTGAGTGGAGCCGCTACAATAAATGACAAGGAAAGGGTGATAGCAAGAATGATTAACCATTCACTGTTTAGCCAGCCATTACTAATTGAAATGGCTATAACAATTAATCCAAACTCACTATAGTTTGCGAGAGTGACTGATGATAATAATGATGTTCGTACCCGTAAATTAAATTTGCTTAGCAGGCTAAAAAATAAAACTGTTTTAAACGGAATTAGCAATAACAATAGTAGCGCGATGATCCCGGTGTCCCAACTTAGTGGGCCGGATAAACCAATAGACAGGAAAAAACCAACCAGAAATAAATCTTTGAATCCGAGTAAATGTTTTGCTAATTCTGATGCGCGAACATGATTGGCAATCATCACACCTAATATCAAAGCTCCCAGATCACCTTTAACACTAACGAGCTCAAATATTTCAGCGCCACCTAGAGCGAGGATTAAACCGAACAAAATTAGCAGTTCACCCCGACCGGATTTTTCTAGCAAATAATAGAGTATAGGTCGTAATGGAATTAATGCGAATAACCCTATAGCCCAAAGTGATGGGATTTTACCGGTAGAAATTGCCAGAAATAGAACGGCAGCGATATCCTGTATAATTAAAATTCCAATTGAAATGCGACCGTATAAGGAGTTCATTTTCCCCTGGTCTTCAAGAACTTTTACCGCAAAAACTGTACTTGAAAAACTTAATGCGAATGCAATTAAAGTAACAACAACTGGATCGAGATTAAAAAATTTGGCGATACCAAGAATACCTAAAGCAAATATGAATAATGCTGATACAGTGACAGTAATTACCATGTGAATTGAGGCAACAGCCCATATTTGTGGCATGAGTAAATTTTTAATTCGGAGCTTTAACCCTATGCTGAATAACAGTAATGTTACACCGAGATTTGAAAACTCTTTAAGTGTTGGTGTTATTTGGCCACCGCCGGCATAGAGCACAAAGCCTGCAACTAAATATCCAACCATGGGCGGCAGGCCAATAAATCGTGCTGCAATACCGAGTGCATAGGCAATACCAATAGCGATTATATCTGATTGCATAATGTTTTATATTTTATAATAGTGGTGAAGCCAAGCGTGAAATTCGGGCTGCAACACGAAACCAAAGGGATTTGTTTTCAAAGTGGCTAGGGTGAATGATATTACAATTTTCAAGATCAGTTAATAGCATTGTTTCTACTTCTTTAGCGAATTGTTTGTTAGCAATAAGTGCGGTTGCTTCGAAATTTAAATGTATTGATCTATTATCCATATTAACTGTACCAACACCCGCTACTGTATCATCAACAAGAATAACTTTTTGATGCATGAATTTTGTATCATAACGAAACAGTTTTACACCATAATCAATCATACAGGAATAATATGTAAATGAAGCTAGTTCTACAACATTAAGATCAGCTTTCCCCGGTAATATTATTCTTACATCGATACCTCGAATGGCTGCGGATTGTAATGCCCGTAATAATACATCGTCAGGTACAAAGTAGGGACTGGTGATCCACAATCGCTGTTGTGCCATATTGATCAAGGTTGTAAATAAAATGCTACAATTTGATAAGTCGTCAGCTGGACCGGTATTGACTATCGATATTGATTGGTCAACTTCGCAATTACAAACTATCGTTTTACTATTTGTGGCAACTTCACCCGTGGCCCAATACCAATCTTTAAGAAATGATAACTGGATATGCTGGCTGGCAGGTCCATTAATTCTCAGGTGTGTATCACGGTAACCTAGATATTCATCACCAAGATTCAAGCCGCCAATAAAACTGGTTTCACCATCAATAATTATAAATTTTCGATGGTTACGAAAGTTTATTTGAAAACGGTTGTTTCTTCCTTTAGTCGTTTTGAAGCCACTTACATGTACTGATTCCTTTCGCATAATATCAAAGAAACTTGCAGGAGTACTCAGGCTTC
>JBGMRJ010000044.1:4678-23711 GCA_048061315.1 Gammaproteobacteria bacterium | reverse complement strand
TATTACCGAGGCATGTTTATACTGCTAAGTTTTAGTTATTTTAGAATAGTCTGCTATAGCCGAGTTCCAGGAAGTTTTGTTCCATTTCAACTGTCATAGTACCACCTCCAAAATTTGGATTAAAAGTACCAGATGTACTGTTTTTGAAACTATGGACGAAATTCATACTCCATTCACTTTTCGGATTAATAACACCAGTAAATCCAAGTGTTAAATGATCTTCAATAACGGCTGGTGCTAAAAAGGCTACAGAAATTTCCTCAGACGTTACTGGATTTTCTCCATGGTTCCAACCTGCACGCCATATCCAATCTTTACTTGACTCATATGCGACGCCTAGTTTAAAAATATTAATTGATTTCCAACCAAAACCAGGACCACCACTATCACCAAATTCAACAACTCCTGGTACATAATTATTTACAGAATTACCTATTGCATTAACACCTTCATAATCAATGTTTGCATAATCAAATGCTAGAATTGTTTTTGGATTAATACTCCAGGCAATACCTGCGTTAAAAGTAGCAGGTATATCAAGTTGACCCTGGTCTGCAAATAAACCTTTGTATTTATCAAATTTACTCATACCAATTTTAGGTTGATAAGAAACACCGTATTTAACTTCTTTACTAATGTCTCCTTGTATTCCTATTTTTACACCGAAGCCATCTGATGTATCTGAACCAACATTAGAAAGGTTATTACCAAATCTTGAAGCACCTTGAAAAGCTTCTAAACCGGTAGCTTCAAATTTTTGGTAAGCATAGATAGCAGAAACACCTAAAGTTGTATTTGCTCCGACTTTATGGCCATAAGTTCCAGATACAAATAATTGTTCTAAATTAATACCAGTTTTTGTTGTATTTCCAAGGGCTGCGCCAAAATTAGTATTGTATTCTGTATTCATACCACCAGCTGCATTTAAACTAAATCCCCATGCAGATTTTTCATTTATTGGGAAAGCCATTCCAAAAAATGGAATTACGAAAAGATTACTTTCACTTTCTTGACTAGCATCGAAGCCAAATCCATTACCAGTTAATGTATATGAGCGTGGGTTAGGACTAAACACACCAACGGAGACATCTAACCGATGACCCACACCTACAACAGCAGCTGGATTAGTGACAGTTGATGCAGTTTCATTTGCAAGCGCAACACCTGCTCCCCCCATACCTCGTGCTTTAACACCGTTCCCTTCAGGGTTCATCCCGTTAGTAGCAAAAGCTGCTGTAGGCAAAACCAAACTTGTTACGACCGCAGTCGCTAAAAATGTTTTATTAAAGAATTTCATTAATGTCTCCTCCCAATTCATTGGAGTGTAGTTATTATATTTATAATTATCGTTCGTAGTTATGACAAATAATGACATGGTACGGCTCAATCATTCATGAGTTGTGTGTCCACGTCAAGCGTTTATATTTTTACAACACTTTACTAGTTGTAGCGTATTTTTTTATTTACCACAAATAATATATTTAAACTTTAAACCGGGTTCTCAATTTCAGTTAACAAAAACCGTGTTGTGTAAAATATAACAAGAATATTTTTTAATTTTATTAAGCGTTGTAATTGAATAAAAAAAATACATTTTATTGTTGCGAGCCGAGTTTAATTTGAGTATCTGAATTTGGGTTTATTAAATAACAGGCTTGTATAAAGTAATTTTTCCAATTCAAAGATTTAAAAACATACTATTTATATATAGATTATTGTGAATTATGTTATACCACATGTTTAATATTAGTTTAATGAGTTTATTTTGTTTATATAGCTGTTTAAAAGTATTTAATATTTCAATGCTATTAGTGATTAATTTCAATTGGTTATCTATTAAATCATATAAAAACATAACTAATTTCCTGAGTAATATTTAATGTAAATAATGTGGTTTTAATCATAAATATTACTTGACAGTGAGTGGTGTAAATGTGGATGATGTTGCTACTTGCTACGTTTGATGTTGGTAAAAAAATACAAGTGTTGTTTTTTTGCAACCAGAGTAGTCGTTAATTGCAAAGTGTAAAGAATGCACCGGTGGCGTTGTTTTTTCCCTGAAGAATAGAAATTTATAAATATAATAAAAATGGATGTGCCTCTAAATGAATACTGTTAGAAATTGTTTTAAGTATTGTTTTAACTTTAAATTGTTTTTTAAAATTATTATTTTAAATTTAATTGTTGCGTTACCAATTTCAGCATCAGCTGCTGAGTTGCTAAAGCCATTCTATCTAGCGAAAAGCTCGGCGGGTGTTTTACAGGAACAAGCTGTAACGACAAAAAAATTATTAACCAACGCAGGCTTTAGTGTTGTTGGTGAATACAGTCCTTATTCATCGGTTGTTGTTTTGATTATCACTAATGATGAATTAAAAGCGGCTGCGAAGAAAACACCTTATGGAATTTTTGGTGTGATACAACGCGTAACACTGACACAGGTGAATAAAAACGTTCAAATTAGTTATTCAAATCCAACGTATTTCTCGCATGCTTACCGAATGGGTTCTGACCTGGCAGGAGTAACGGCGCTATTGCAAAAAACTCTGGGCATGAAACAAGCTTATGGTTCTGAAAAAGGTGTGTCTGTAGAAGATTTGCGTGATTATCAATACAAGTGGTTAATGCCTTATTTTTATGATCGATTACGATTAGCTGAATATAAAAATTATGATGAAGCCATTGCAGGAGTAGAACAAGCTCTAGCTAAAGGTAAAGGCCAAACTGCTAAAATTGCCAGGGTTGATTTGAAAGACAGCAAAACAACTTTATTCGCGGTGCAATTGAAGGGTAACAGTGATACCACTGAGTGCAGTGGTGATAATTACATTATGCAACGCGTCGATTTTAAAGAATTACATTCAACCGGGCATCTACCGTATGAGATGGTTGTAGTAGGGAACAACGTATACGCCTTACCGGCAGAATTTAGAATTGCGATTAGCTTCCCGGATTTATCAATGATGGGCAGCAATAGTTTCGCGTCAATTATGTGTGCACCAACGGCGATTGAAACGGCTTTAACACTGGCCGCGGGTGGCCAATTATCTGAAGATTAATATCTTCAAAAAGAATTTTACAAAAAGCATGTTTGCTTTTTGTAATACCGAATCCAGATATGTGACTAAATTTTTAGTCAGATTGAAGGGTATATTGTGAAGTGACTTAATTTATTAAGCTACTGAGCAGTATTAAATGGGGGCGGATAATACCGTATTAAACCTCATGTTTTGCGACTGGTACTTTAGCCCCACTTCTTTAGTGGGGCTCTTTTTTTGATACCTCTCACCTGTCTATTCATCGTACAATTAACCCTGTAAGTAATTCAATTTTCGTGTATTTTCACGTCTCTTTCAGTTACTATTTAGCCCCTAAAATTGGGTTTAATCTGTTTAAAATCAAATAGGCTATCTACATCTATCTATTTGTTTTTAAAGTACAATTCACAAAATTACAATGAGGCAGAGTTTTCCATGTTTAAAAAAGAGTTAAGTATTGCGGGCTATGATGATGAATTGCTGGGGGCGATTAATAATGAAATTATTCGTCAGGAAGAGCATATTGAATTAATTGCATCCGAAAATTATGCCAGTCCCCGCGTTATGGAAGCTCAAGGCTCAGTCTTAACAAACAAATATGCCGAAGGGTATCCCGGTAAACGCTATTACGGTGGTTGTGAAAATGTGGATGTTGCCGAGCAATTAGCGATTGATCGTGTCAAGAAGCTCTTTAATGCCGATTATGCCAATGTTCAACCGCATTCAGGTTCTCAGGCAAATGCAGCTGTTTATCTCGCATTATTAAACGCGGGCGATACTATTCTGGGGATGAGCCTGGCGGATGGTGGACATTTAACACATGGTTCGAAGGTAAATTTTTCCGGTAAATTATTTAATGCTATTCAATATGGTTTGAGCGAAAAAACCGGTGAAGTGGATTATGATCAGGTTGAAAAACTGGCACTGGAACATAAACCTAAAATGATTGTAGCCGGGTTTTCAGCATATTCGCGAATTATGGATTGGCAGCGTTTTCGGGATATTGCCGATAAAGTTGGGGCTTATTTAATGGTAGATATGGCTCACGTTGCAGGGTTAATTGCCACGGATGAATATCCTTCTCCAGTGCAAATTGCGGATGTTACAACTTCGACTACTCACAAGACACTACGGGGACCTCGTGGTGGTATTATCCTCGCTAAATCCAATCCTGAATTAGAAAAGAAATTTAATTCATTGGTGTTTCCGGGAACTCAAGGTGGTCCGTTAATGCACATTATTGCAGCTAAGGCTGTTGCTTTTAAGGAGGCGCTTGAGCCAGAATTCAAAACTTATCAACACCAGGTTATTTTAAACGCGCAAGCAATGAGTTCGGTATTTATTGAGCGTGGTTTTGATATTGTCTCCGGTGGTACAGACAATCATTTATTTTTAGTGGATTTTATTAAAAAAGGTATTACCGGAAAAGCTGCAGATGCGGCGCTAGGGTCGGCGAATATTACGGTTAATATGAATGCCGTTCCAAATGATCCGCAATCGCCTTTTGTGACAAGCGGTATTCGTGTTGGGACACCTGCAATTACAACGCGTGGTTTTAAAGAAGCTGAATCAAAAGAATTGGCAAACTGGATGTGTGATATTCTGGATGATGTTACGAATGAGCAGATGATCGAAACCGTGAAACTAAAAGCACTTGAAATTTGCAGTCGTTTTCCGGTGTATGAGCATTAATTGAAAGCACTGTGAACTTTGCGATTACAGAATTTAAATTACTTAAAGGTTGATTCTAAATGCATTGCCCTTTCTGTGGAAACGATGATACTAAAGTTAATGATTCTCGTTTAACGAACGAGGGCACTGCAGTGCGTCGTCGTCGCGAATGTTTAGCATGTTATGAACGATTTACAACGTTTGAAACAGCACAACTGGTTTTACCGCGGGTAATTAAGCGTGATGAGAACCGTGTGCCCTTTAGTGAAGAAAAGCTACGTTCTGGTATTTTACGCGCATTAGAGAAACGACCGGTCGAAACTGAAGATATTGAGATTTCAATTAGCAAAATAATGAAGCGTGCCAGAAGTTGTGGTGACAGAGAAATAGAAGCATCAACTATTGGTGAATGGGTAATGAATGAACTGCGAGATTTAGATCAGGTTGCCTACGTTCGATTTGCTTCGGTATATCGCAGTTTTCAAGATGTGAGTGCCTTTGAAGATGAAATTGAAAAGTTAAAACGTGTACCCACAGGTGAAACCAAAAAACGTCAGTATTCATTGTTACCGTCAGAGGATGACGATAATGCGTAATCGGGTACAGTTATTAAATTCAAAAAATCAATATGCCAATGATCGTGAATTTATGGCACGTGCGATTCGGCTTGCTGAACGTGGTGCTTATACAACGCACCCTAATCCTCGAGTTGGCTGTGTGATAGTAAAGAATAATAAAATTCTAGGTGAAGGTTGGCATATCGAAGCGGGTAAGGAACATGCTGAAATTAATGCATTAAATGATATAGAAAATACTGACGAGATAAAAGGTGCAACAGTTTATGTATCATTAGAACCTTGCTGTCATCAGGGTAAAACAGGCCCATGCAGCACGGCTTTGGTAAAGGCCGGAGTGCAAAAAGTTATTGTGGCCATGCTGGATCCAAATCTCCTGATGTCCGGTCAGGGGATTCAAGAATTAAAAGATAATGGTATTGAAGTTGAAGTGGGTGTGTTGCAAGCACAAGCAGAGCAGCTTAACCCGGGTTATATAAAGAGAATGAAAACTGGCAGGCCATTTATACGCAATAAAATGGCAATGAGTTTGGATGGACGCACTGCATTAGCATCAGGAGAAAGTAAATGGATAACATCGGAAGATGCCAGACACGATGTTCATAAATACCGTGCGCGTAGCGATTGTATTGTTACGGGTGTCGGTACAATTTTAACTGATGATCCGTCAATGACAGTTCGAATGGATGGAATTTTGCAACAACCATTGCGTGTTATTATTGATACCCACCTTAGTACACCACTGGATGCTAAAATTCTTGCCCAACAAGGTAAAACCATTATATTAACTTGCCGGAATGATGATGGTGATGTAAAGCGTTTTGCGAAACATGGAATTGAAGTAATTAATATTACACAAAAAGGCAGTAATTTAGATCTGGATGCGGTGGTTGATTATTTAGGGTCCTTAGATATTAACGAGGTTTTACTGGAAGCCGGTGCAACTTTAAGTGGTGCAATGCTACAAGCCGGACTAGTTGACGAATTAGTTGTTTATATGGCACCGATATTGTTGGGTAATAAAGCAAAAGGTTTATTTGGTTTATCAAATCTGGAATCAATGAATCAAAAAATTAAACTGAATATTATCGAACAACGTGCCATTGGTATTGATTGGCGTCTTAGGGCGACAGTTTCAGTTAAAGAGACTAAAGACTAACGATTATGTTTACAGGAATAATACAAGCTATTGGTAAAATTGAAAACATCAACAAGCAGGGTGGTGACATTCGTTTGCAGGTGGCAACAAATAAACTGGATTTAAGTGATGTGCAATTAGGTGACAGTATTGCAGTAAATGGCGTTTGTTTAACGGCTGTTGAGTTAAGCAAAAATTCATTTACTGCCGATGTTTCAAATGAGACTTTAGCTTGTACGACTTTTTCAAAACTAAAAATCGGCATGGATGTTAATTTAGAAAAAGCCCTAACACCGATGACCCGACTGGGTGGCCATCTGGTGAGTGGCCATGTTGATGGAATTGGAAAAATTATTGAGCGCGTTAATGATGGTCGATCAGAACGGTTCGTTATTGCCGCACCTGCCGAGTTAGCAAAATACATTGCGATGAAAGGGTCTATTTGCGTCAATGGAATTAGTTTGACAGTGAATAGTGTTGATGGTGCAGAGTTTAGTTTAAATATAGTACCGCATACCCTGCAAGAAACTAATATGAATTCTTATCAACTGGGAACACAGGTTAACCTGGAGGTTGATGTAATTGCCCGTTACCTGGAGCGTTTAATGTTAGGTGACACAGCAGCGACCAAAGATACAAAAATTAATGAAGCCTTTTTGGAGGCATCCGGATTTATTAAATAATATTTTAAAGATTTAGGACGAATGACATGCAGTTAAATTCGATTGAAGAAATAATTGAAGATTTTAAAGAAGGGAAAATGGTCATCTTAATGGATGATGAAGATCGCGAAAATGAAGGTGATCTTATTATTTCAGCGAGCGCTGTTAAAGCAGAAGATGTTAATTTCATGGCGACTAACGGTCGAGGTTTAATTTGTTTAACATTAACCAAGCAACGGTGTGAGCAATTAAACTTACCGCTGATGGTGTCACAGAATAATGATCAACATGGTACTAATTTTACGATGTCGATTGAAGCGGCTCGAGGCGTGACAACCGGGATATCTGCCGGTGATCGTGCAGTGACGGTTCAAATGGCTGTGGCTGAAAATGCAAAGCCACAAGACATTGTGCAACCGGGGCATATTTTTCCATTGATGGCGAAACCGGGTGGTGTTTTAACACGAGCCGGACATACTGAAGCGGGTTGTGATTTAGCCAAACTAGCCGGGCATGAACCGGCAGCGGTTATTGTTGAAATTTTAAATGAAGATGGCACCATGGCGCGTCGTCCTGATTTAGAAAAATTTGCCAAGCAGCATGATCTTAAAATTGGTACGGTAGCTGATTTAATCCATTATCGAATGCAACATGAAAAAACAATTGAATGTGTGACATCATCTAAGCTGGCAACTGAGTATGGTGAATTTATTTTGCATGGCTATAAAAATTTAATTGATGAAAGTTTACATTTTGCGATTGTTTTTGGTGATATTTCTAAATCTACACCGTTAGTTCGAGTGCACATTCAAAATAGTTTATGTGATTTATTCAGTAATATTCGAGAAGATTGCGGTTGGCCATTAAACGATGCCTTAAAACGCATTGCCGATGAGGGGCAGGGTGTGCTGGTTATGTTGCGTTTGCCGGAATCAACAGATGAATTGATACAACGAATAAAAAATTACGCGATTCAGGATGAAAGTAAAAAAGCCTTACCACAATCATCGAGTGACGATTTAAGAACCTTTGGTATTGGCGCTCAGATACTCCGAGACTTAGGCATTCGCCATATGCGAGTATTAAGTGCACCTAAAAAATTACACGGTTTATCCGGATTTGATCTGGAAATCGATGAATACGTTCAAAGTTAAAATAAATGAATTAGAATAATGAATAATACAGTAGAGGAATTATATAATGTCTAAGATAAAAACGATAGAAGGTGAACTTACCATTCGCGGTATTCGTTTTGGGATTGCTGTGGCGCGCTTTAACAGTTTCGTTGTTGAAAGTTTATTAGAAGGCGCCACTGATGCATTATTACGTCATGGTGCAACTGACAGTGAGCTTGAAATCATCCGTGTACCGGGAGCCTATGAATTACCTTTAGTTGTCCAAAAAATGGCAAATTCAAAAAAATACGATGCTATTATTGCATTAGGTGCGGTTATCCGTGGTGGTACACCGCATTTTGAATACGTTGCCGGAGAATGCACCAAAGGACTCAGCCAGGTTATGATGCAATCCGGTCTACCTATTTCATTTGGCGTGTTAACAGTAGACTCCATAGAGCAAGCTATTGAACGTGCTGGAACAAAAGCCGGGAATAAAGGCGCAGAAGCAGCGATGTCGGCTGTTGAAATGGTAAATGTACTTCGGAAAATTGATTAATTAACATGAGTAATAAACGATCACGCGCACGACGTTATGCTGTACAGGCTTTATATCAATGGCAATTAAGCGGTTTGGATATCGATGAGATTAAAAAACAATTTTATGAGGAGCATAACTTTAAGAAAGTTGATGCTAAATTTTTTGATGAAGTCATTTATAAAATACCATCACTAATAGCAGAACTCGAAAATAAAATAGCGCCACATTTATCACGTGCTTATGATGAGATTGATCCTATTGAACGTGGTATTTTATTATTAGGAAGTTATGAATTAGCATTTAGACCCGATGTTCCGTATCGTGTGGTGATTAATGAAGCCATTGAATTAGCTAAAACATTTGGTGCAGAAGATGCACATAAATTCATTAATGGTGTTTTGGATAAAATAGCATTAAATGAACGCGAAGTTGAAGTGAATGCGAGATCTAAAAAAACATCATAAACTCACTGTATGATGCTTAATACAGAATCTGAATTTGAAATAATACAGCGTTATTTTACTAAAAATAAGTCAAGCTCTTCGTGCGTCATCAAAGGAATTGGCGATGACGCCGCTGTTATCGATGTTTCGAATCAATCCAATCTTGTTGTTTCAATGGATACCTTAATTCAGGGGGTTCATTTTCCAATTAATACCAATCCATATGATATTGCAGTTAAATCGCTGGCTGTTAACTTAAGCGATTTGGCTGCGATGGGTGCGACACCATCATGGTTTACATTGGCGTTAACACTACCTAATATTGATTCAAAATGGTTAAGTGAATTTAGCCGTGGATTATTCGACATGGCTAAACACTATGACGTTGAACTTATTGGTGGCGATACTACTAGCGGTCCTAACGATTCACTGAGCATTACTATTCAAATAGCGGGTTATGTTGATAACAACATTATGTACCGTAGTGGTGCGCAAGTTAATGATGATATTTATGTCTCGGGTTACCTTGGTGATGCCGGTGCAGCTTTACAATTATTAGTTAAAGAGAATGACAGTGAATTTGTTAATGATTATTTGATTACGCGTTTAAATAAACCAACACCACGTATTTTATTAGGCAAGACTATTCGTGAAATCAGTAATTCATGTATCGATATATCAGATGGCTTAGCGGCTGACCTGGATCACATTATTGAGTCAAGTAAGTGTGGCGCTCTAATTAATGTTGATAAACTACCGATATCAAATGAATTACACGATATTCTCGATAACGAATCTTGTTTCGATTTAGCCTTAAGTTCGGGTGACGACTATGAATTGTGTTTCACTGTTGCTGAAAAATTTTGTGACGACATTCAATCTATATCGAGAGAGCTTGAAATACCAATTACAAAAATTGGTAAAGTTGTAGAAGGCACTGAAGTCAGGTTTATATTCGATAGCAAACCTTATACTATAAATAGTAAGGGTTATGAACATTTTAAATAAAAAGAGTAAATGAAATATGATTAAATATTTTAGAGCTGCAGTTCCGCCTAAATTACTAATTAATCCAATCCATCTTATCAGCTTTGGTTTTGGTAGTGGTTTGTCACCGTTTGCCTCAGGTACTTTTGGCACCTTGGCGGCAATTCCATTTTATTATTATATGCAGTTTTTACCCTTGGGTTATTACATTCTTTTAGTGTTTTTGACTTTTGCCTTGGGAGTGTATGTTTGCGATGTCACTACTAAAGCACTGGGTGTCCACGATCATGGTGCTATCGTATGGGATGAATTTGTTGGTTATTTTATTACTATGATTGCTATACCATCCGGCTGGATTTACATTATTGTCGGTTTTTTTCTGTTTCGAGTATTTGATGTTTTTAAACCCTGGCCGATACATATATTGGATGAAAAAGTTAGTGGTGGTTTTGGCATTATGATTGACGATGTTTTAGCCGGTATTTATTCCCTGGTGTGCATGCATGTTTTATTGTATTTTGGAATATTTGACAAGATTAACGCAATTTTTTTATAAGGTAGTGATTATACTGGTTTTTTAGTAGAGGTTTTTGTATGTTTTTTACGGTAAAGAAATTTGTATTTACAGTGTTTTTGTTGTGTTTATATTTAAGTAATAATTTACTCTATGCTAATGAGGTCACAATTGAAAAAGCAGTGTTTAGTTTTAATGGTTCGAAATGGTCAGTTGATGTAACCTTGAAGCATGCTGATACAGGCTGGAAACATTATGCTGATGCCTGGCGCATAGTTGATGCAAAAGGAAATCCAATTGCTAAAAGAACGCTATATCACCCACACGTTAAAGAACAGCCGTTTACTCGCAGTTTGAGTAGTATTTTGATCCCGGAAGATAGTAAAGTAGTTTATATCGAAGCACATGATACTGTTCATAAATGGAGCTCAAAAAAGCTGGAAGTCGATTTGATTAATAATAAACGCAGTAATGTGAAAATTTTCAGGTAACACTATTATATCGGTATTGCTTATGTTTTATATTAAAATCTTGATTGTTATTTCGGTATTAGGTTTTACTAAGATAGCATGCTCGGCTGAAATTGTAGTATTAGGATTGTTTAATGGTATGGCTATTATTACAGTTGATGGTAATAAAAGAAAATTGCGTACTGGCCAGGTTAGTAAAGAAGGTATTAAATTAATTCATTCTGATAGTGAGAAAGCAATACTGGAAATCAACGGCAAACGAGAAACTCATTTACTGGGGACACATATCAATAGCCATTATGCGCGACCTCCACAATCTGAAGCTCAAATATGGCCTAAAGACGGAATGTACATAACTGCGGGTTCAATAAACTCTCAGCCAATTGAGTTTATGATTGATACTGGCGCAAGCTTTGTGGTGATGAACTCATCAACTGCCAGAAAGTTGGGTATTGATTATCGATATACCGGAGTCAAGGGTTGGGCAAGCACAGCAAATGGTGATGTTGTGACGTACAATTTAAAATTAAAAACAGTGCAGGTTGGCGAGATTAAATTAAAAAATGTTCAAGGTGCTGTGATTGAAGGTGATTCACCATCGCAAGTACTCTTGGGCAATTCATTTTTAAATCGCCTCGAAATGACACGAAAAGGCACGATGATGCAGCTTAGAACAAAATATTAGCTAGTTTATAATTCTAACTCGACACTCTTGTCTCGTTCAATCAAAGCGTAAGCTGAGTGATTATGAATGGATTCAAAATTTTCAGATTCAACGATGTAGTAGAGTATACGCGGTTCTTCATTTAGTCGCGTTGCAACATCTCGAACCATATCTTCTACAAATTTGGGGTTATCATAAGCACGTTCGGTCACAAATTTTTCGTCAGGGCGCTTTAATAAACCATAGAGTTCACATGATGCTTCTTTTTCTACTAGTTCGATAAGTTCTTCTATCCACATAAAGTCTTTTATTTCAACGGTGACAGTAACGTGAGATCGTTGATTATGTGCGCCGTAATCTGAAATTTTCTTTGAGCAAGGGCAAAGGCTTGTTACGGGTACAATAACTTTAACCTTCATTTTAAGCTCACCATTGATGATGTCACCGATAAACATGACATCATAATCTAATAAACTTTCAACGCCTGTAATCGGTGCTGCTTTATTAATAAAATACGGAAATTTCATTTCAATATGGCCGGCATTCGCTTCAAGTCTTTCTGCCATTTCCTTTAACATGATTTTAAATGATTCTATTGAGATTTCCCGTTCATGATTATTTAAAATTTGAACAAAGCGCGACATGTGCGTGCCTTTAAAATTATGCGGTAAATCAACATACATATTAAAATTTGCAACCACGTGTTGATCGTTACCATTGCGTTCTCGAATTTTAACTGGATGCCGTATGTCTTTTATACCCACTTTATTAATTGGAATACGACGAGTATCTGCACTGTTTTGAACGTCTGCAATTTTAGGTGATGTCATGGTTTTAATCTTCCTCAGAATAGGTAACACAGGCTCGCTCTGTTTCCCATAATGTAATAGCGTCAACTTTAACTTGAGTTGTGTTAATTGTTTTTGATAGCTGGGTATATAAATACGCAGAAACATTTTCTGCAGTAGGATTTATTGAATCAAATGGTGGTATGTCATTTAAATTGCGGTGATCCAGTTTCTCAATTAATGCTTTAGTGGCTTTTTTAATATCGGCAAAATCCAGTCCCATACCGATAGAGTCTAATTTAGTGGCTTTAACAATAACTTCTATTTTCCAGTTGTGTCCATGAAGCCGACTACAGGGTCCAGGATATCCCCGCAGCAAATGCGCAGCTGAAAAATCCGTAATAATTTTCATGGTGTAGAGAGCAGTCATAGTAATGCTTAAAAAGGTTTACGCTATTTACGCTAGTGAGGCATGTTTTGCTTGAGTTAAATGAGTTAAAAATCCTTCCACGGATTTTATTATACCATTAGAGTCGAGGCATGCATCAACTAATAATGCTTCTCTGCTGGCATGTTCCTGAAAATGATCCGGTAACCCCAGATTTTTGACGGGTATTTGAATATCGTGACGGGCTAAACATTCATTAACGGCACTGCCTGCACCCCCCATAATGACATTATCTTCAATTGTAACAATGACACTGTGATGTTTTGTAATTTCCTGAATAATTATTTCATCAAGTGGTTTTACAAATCGCATATTAACCACGGTTGCATCGAGTATTTCTGCGGCTTCGAGTGCAGCACTCAAAGTGATACCAAACGATAAAATAGCAATTTTTGAGCCTTCTCGGCAGAGTTCAGCTTTTCCAATTTCGATAGTATCTAACGATGTTTTAACTTCGACACCCGGGCCTGTTCCTCGCGGATAACGTACGGCACACGGTCCTTGATGTTTGAAGCCAGTTGATAACATTGTTCGGCATTCCTGTTCATTGGCTGGTGCCATAATTGTCATGTTGGGTATACAACGCATAAAACTTAAATCAAAACTACCTGCATGAGTCGGGCCATCCGGTCCGACAACGCCGGCTCGATCAATTGCAAATAATACATCCAGATTCTGAATGGCAACATCATGGATCAGTTGATCGTAGGCTCGTTGTAAAAATGAAGAATAGATTGCTACAACGGGTTTTAAACCATCACAGGCCATTCCAGCAGCCACAGTAACGGCATGCTGTTCTGCAATACCCACATCAAAGTAGCGATCGGGATATTCTTCAGAAAAGCGCACCAGTCCGGATCCTTCACGCATTGCCGGGGTGATGGCAACAAGGTTGGTATTCTGTTTCGCCATGTCACATAACCAGTCTGAAAAAATGGCGGTATAACTTGGGCTGGTTTGTTTGGCTTTTTTTATTTCACCTGTTGCGATATTAAATGGACCCACACCGTGATAGGTGCAGGGGTTTTCTTCGGCCGGTTGATAACCTCTGCCTTTTTTAGTAACGACATGAAGAAATTGCGGGCCCTTTAATTTTCGTAAGTTTCCAAGTGTTGTAGTGAGGGTTTTTAAATCATGACCATCAATCGGGCCGATGTAATTAAACCCCAACTCTTCAAATAATGTACCTGGAACAACCATGCCTTTCATGTGTTCTTCTGCTCGTCGGGCTAACTCCCATACGGTTGGAATGGTTCCGAGGACTTTCTTACTGCCTTCACGCATAGTGGCATAAAGACTTCCTGAGAGAACTTTAGCCAGGTAATTTGATAAGCCACCAACATTGGGTGAAATGGACATATCATTATCATTTAAAATCACCAGAATGTTTGCGTCTAAAAAACCGCCGTGATTTAACGCTTCAAACGCCATTCCAGCTGTCATTGCACCATCACCGATAATGGCGACAACGCTTCGATCAATTTTTTGTTGTTGGGCTGCGATAGCCATTCCGAGTGCAGCGCTGATGGACGTACTTGAATGACCCACACCGAAGGTATCATATTCACTTTCTTTGCGTTTCGGGAAACCGGATAATCCACCTTCTTTGCGAATAGTCGACATTTGTTCCCGACGACCCGTTAAAATTTTATGTGGGTAGGCCTGATGTCCTACATCCCAAACCAGCCGGTCATCCGGTGTGTTATAAATGTGATGTAATGCAACAGTTAATTCAACGGTACCCAAGCTGGAAGCTAAATGACCACCAGTCTCACTGACAAGTTCAATTGTAAAGCTACGCAACTCATCAACAAGCTGTTGTAATAACTCAGGTGTTAAATCCCTTAATTGAGAAGGGTTATCAATTTCACTGAGTAAAGGGTAATTTGTATTTATCGTCATTACATTAAGGATATGTTATTAATACAGTTCTAATATACCGTAGCTGAGCTGATATCTCTAATGGTTTCGTTCGATGATAAAATACGCTAGTTCAGCTAATCGGTTAGTTTGCAATTCCAACTTGTTTAGACTGTTGAGGGATTGCTCTAATAGGTCTTTAGCCATCTTCTTGGATTCTGCCATGCCGATTAGTGATGGGTAGGTTGGTTTATTTTTTGCTTGATCTGAACCTTGAGTTTTACCAAGGATTTCCGTATCACTCTCAATATCAAGAATATCATCCTTTATCTGAAATGCTAAGCCGATGCATTTCGCATAATGATCCAGTATTTTAAGTTCTTCATCGCTTATTTTTTCAGAGCATAATGCCCCCATATTGATACAAGCACGAATTAAAGCACCGGTCTTGTGGATATGCATATTCTCAAGCTCGGTGATGTTTATATCTTTACCGACAGAATCGAGATCAATGGCCTGACCACCAGCCATACCCCGAGATCCGCTGGCCAGAGTCAGTATTTTAATCATCTCAATACGTTGGTTATTGGTTAAATTATCCCCATAGTGGCTTAAAATGCGAAATGCCAGTGCTTGTAATGCATCTCCAGCAAGTATTGCCATTGCCTCTCCGTGGGCAATATGGCAGGTTGGGCGCCCCCTGCGTAGATCATCATCATCCATTGCGGGTAAATCATCATGTATTAACGAATAAGCATGAATAAGCTCAATTGCTGATGCAGGCATATCAATAGAATTTAAATTAACGCCAAAACTCTCACCTGTAGCATAGGTTAGAATTGGTCGAATGCGTTTACCGCCATTTAAAACTGAATAACGCATCGCCTTGTGTAAACTTGCCGGGTGAATTGACTCTGCCGGTAGCCAGCTATTCATTGCAGTATCGACTTGTTGACGCCAGTGCGCCATTTGTTCATTAAGTTTCAAACTATATTTCCAGGTTATTATTATAGGTTAGTCGTCAGTGAAGTTGCTGAGTGTTTGCTGGCCATTTTGTTCCAGCAAAATTTGTACCTTTTGTTCTGCCGTTTTTAGTGATTCCTGACATTGACGGGTTAAGGTTACACCTCGCTCGAAATCAACTAAAGATTGTTCAAGACTTAAATCGCCTTGCTCCATTTTTTCAACTAATTTTTCGAGCTCTGCTAATGCTGATTCGAAATTAAAATTGGTATTATCCGTACTTTTTTTAGATTTTTTTTTAGTAGCCATATAAATAGAGTCTGTAGTAGAGTAAAAATAGATTTCCGATTTTTCGCTTTATTATACGGTATTTCTGAAACTGCTGATAAACAAATAATGCCTATTTTAAATCGGTAAACTAAGGGTTTGTGAGGATTGACAAGATATTATGAACAACGTAGTATTTTGCACAGTTATTAGACTGAGTCTAAAAGATTAATTCTAGGTATCTAGCTGAAAATACACTAAAACTCAGTAATTTTATTTTGAAGGAGGTCATGAAAATGTCATTAAAAGGTAGCAAAACAGAACAAAACTTAAAAGATGCTTTTGCAGGTGAGTCACAAGCTAACCGTCGTTATTTATACTTTGCAGCCAAAGCTGATGTCGAAGGTTATAACGATGTTGCAACAGTTTTTCGTTCAACAGCAGAAGGTGAAACAGGACATGCTCATGGACATCTAGAATACCTTGAGGAAACAGGCGATCCTGCTACAGGTTTACCCATTGGACCAACAGATGATAATTTGAAAGCTGCTATTGCCGGTGAAACACACGAGTATACCGATATGTATCCTGGTATGGCTAAAGCTGCTCGCGAAGAAAAGTTTGATGAAATTGCAGATTGGTTTGAAACTTTAGCGAAAGCAGAACGCTCACACGCTAATCGTTTTCAAAAAGCATTAGATAATCTTGATGATTAATCTTTAAAGTGTAATTTGGTAAAGCTAAATTAAGCCGGTATTATTACCGGCTTTCTTTTTTAAGCTGAAATTAATTAAGGTCATTCATAATGTCATCCAAAACGGTCGTTCCAAAAGAGGGTAGCTTACAGGCACCAACCCGACACCCACTCGATTGGCGGAATCCGGATTTTTATAATGAAGAATTATTGTTCACGGAATTAGAACGCGTTTATGATATCTGCCATGGCTGTCGGCGGTGTGTGAGCTTATGTAATGCGTTTCCAACTTTGTTTGATCTGGTTGATGAATCTGATACTTTTGAAGTTGATGGGGTAGCAAAAAAAGATTATTGGAAGGTGGTAAACCACTGTTATTTATGTGACTTGTGTTACATGACAAAATGTCCTTATGTGCCGCCACATGAATGGAATGTTGATTTCCCCCACGTAATGTTACGTGCAAAAGCAGTACATTTTAAGAAACATAACACCAACATTAGAAATAAATTTTTATCAGCAACAGATTTTGTTGGTAAATTTGCAAGTATGCCTGTTATCAATACAGTAGTGAACTTTGTAAATCAAAATGAAAATACCCGAAAAATAATGGAACCGGTATTAGGAATACACCATAATGCGGTAGTTCCGCGTTATCAATCTAACACCTTACGTAAGCGCATAAATGCTTCAGAAAAAAAGACTATTCAAAATAACCCGGGTTCTAAAACGAAAGGCAGAGTTGTTTTATTTACAACCTGTTACTCAAATTATAACGAACCACAGCTGGGTGAAGATTTAATTGAAATTTATAAGCATAACGGAATCGACGTAACAATAATAAAACAGGAAATATGTTGTGGTATGCCAAAATTAGAGCTTGGTGATTTGAATGCTGTTAAACAGGCTAAAGATACCAATATTCCGCAATTACTGGCTCTTGTTAAACAAGGATGGGATATTGTTGCTCCTGTATCGTCTTGTGTTTTAATGTTTAAACAAGAGCTGCCCTTGATGTTTCCAGAAGATAGTGATGTTCAAGAAATTAAAAAAGCCATTTTTGATCCATTTGAATATTTATTTTTACGTCATAAAGATGGATTACTGAAAACTGATTTTAATCGTTCACTCGGTAAAATTGCATACCAGGTAGCGTGTCATCAGAGAGTGCAAAATATCGGGTTAAAAACTCGCGATATTTTAAATTTAATTCCTGACACAGAAGTAACACCGATTGAGCGTTGTTCCGGGCACGATGGCACTTATGCGGTTAAAAAAGAATTTCATGAAATTTCTATGAAAATTGTAAAGCCGGTTGTTAATCGAGTGAAACAGGCTGAAGCGGATTATTATACCAGCGACTGCCCAATGGCCGGACATCAAATTGAAAATGGTTTGCAGGACAATAGTAATGCAGTTCACCCATTGAGTTTATTACGCAAAGCTTATGGTATTTAACCTTATATAAATTCAGAATAACTGGAATCAAATATGACAAGATTAACACATACTGATTTAATGACACTTGAAACTTATTCGAAACAGCGAGAGAGTTTCAGAGCTAAAGTAATGGCTCATAAAAAAAATCGTCGAGTAGCATTAGGTGATAATGCCACATTGTATTTTGAGGATAGATTAACAATTCAGTATCAAATTCAGGAAATGTTGCGCATTGAGAAAATTTTTGAAGAAGCTGCAATTGAAGAAGAATTGACAGCCTATAATCCCTTAGTGCCTGATGGTAACAATTTGAAAGCTACATTTATGATTGAATATGCTGATATAGCGGAACGTCGAATTGCCTTGGGAAAATTGATTGGGATTGAAGATTCTATTTGGGTGAATATTGATGGTTTTGATAAAGTTTTTGCGATTGCTGATGAGGATATGGAGCGCGATAATGCCGAGAAAACCTCGGCTGTACATTTTATGAGATTTGAATTTTCAGATGAAATGACTAATGCGGCTAAAAATGGGGCTGATATCATAATTGGCTCTGACCATCAGAATTTGAAAGTGTCAAACACGATAACACCAGAAATTAGGCAGTCGCTAGTGTCCGATTTTGGTTAAATAAATAGTGATTAGTATCGTATTTGTGTGCTTGTAACGTATTGAAATATATTGATTTATTGTATTTAACTTTGACCTGGCCTGATTTTTAGCATAAACTTTTAGTAATGACCGAGGAGAGC
>JBGMRJ010000044.1:0-4578 GCA_048061315.1 Gammaproteobacteria bacterium | reverse complement strand
AACTTTGACCTGGCCTGATTTTTAGCATAAACTTTTAGTAATGACCGAGGAGAGCAGTAAAGAGATGATTTCAACTCCAGATTATTCCGGGCCAGACCGACGCATAGCTGCTCGACGTAAGGAGATCGATCGACGTGAAATGATTCGATTTGAACCCAGTAAAGATCCACGCCGTACAGGACAAGATCGACGCAAAACTTTAAATGATGATTGGGAAAGAAGGGATATTTAGTTCTTAGAATCAATGCATGATTATGTTATTGTGTCCGCAATACATTATTTCACATTGAGACATTAGGTAACTCTATCAGCAATAAAACGGTCATCATTCCTCGGGACGAACACATAATTTCCAGACAGAATATCAGTGAAAATGCGCTGAAAGTTCTTTATCGTTTAAAAAATGCCGGATACGCTGCTTATCTTGTGGGGGGTGCTGTTCGTGATTTGCTGTTAGGTTTAAAACCCAAAGATTTTGATGTTGCTACTGATGCTCACCCGGAAGAAGTTAACAAACTATTTCGAAATTGTCGCTTAATTGGTCGTAGATTCAGATTAGCGCACGTTCATTTTGGCCGGGAAATTATTGAAGTTGCTACCTTTCGAGCTCACCACTCAAAATCAACTGATGAAAAAGTTGGTTTAACCCACGATGATGGTATGATTCTGCGTGATAATGTTTACGGTACTTTGGAAGATGATGCGGTAAGAAGAGATTTCACCGTGAACGCACTCTATTATAATATCGCTGATTTTAGTGTTGTTGATCGAGTAAATGGAATAGTCGATCTAAAGAATCGTGTGCTCAATTTAATTGGTGATCCTGAAACGCGTTTTACTGAAGATCCCGTTCGAATGTTACGCGCAACACGTTTTGCAGCAAAATTACAATTTAATCTACCCGATGAAATAATCACACAGATTCGAAATTTAGGTCATCGTTTACAAGGTGTGCCTGCAGCAAGATTATTTGATGAAATGTTAAAATTATTTTTAGAAGGTCATGCTGGAAAAAATTATGAGTTAATAGTTAAACACAATTTATTTTGTCATCTCTTTCCGGTAGCTGCTGAGCAGTTAATTGCAAATTATAATTATACAAACACATTTATTTCTCAGGCTTTAAAAAATACTGATGTTCGTATTGCTGATAAAAAACCAGTCACACCGGCATTTTTATTTGCCGCTATTTTATGGTCAGCTGTTAAAATGGAAGCACACCGTCTTGAAGAATCAGGAATGCCTGAACTTCAATCATTACAACTAGGAGGCGATATTGTTATCAAGCGTCAAATTGATACTGTATCAATTCCTAGACGATTTCAAACACCAATGCGAGAAATTTGGGTAATGCAGGCACGTTTGATGAATCGTCGTGGGAAACGCGCTTTTCGAACACTCGATAATCAACGTTTTCGAGCCGCCTATGATTTCTTATTATTGCGAATTAGCAGTGGTGAGAAAACATTAAGTGAGTTTGGAGAGTGGTGGACAGAATTTCAAGTTGCTGATGAATCCAAACAAAAAGAAATGATTAGTAATGTTAAAGATAAAAATCCAAAAAAGCGGCGTAAGAAACGTAAATCCAATAAGAGTAAGACTAGCCAGAAAACTAATTTGAAAGACTCGGTTGATTAACAGTTAATATAGTATTTCGGTGCTAATAAATATGGATGATCAATATATTTATATAGGGCTTGGTAGTAATTTGGACGAGCCAATCAATCAAATTCGAGTTGCCATTGATGAAATAAAATCGGTAAAAAATTTTACTTTTGTTGCGAGTTCATCATTATATAAAACTCCGCCTATGGGGCCACAGGATCAACCTGATTATATTAATGCTGTGGTTAAGATTAAAAGTAATATGCCAGCATTAGCTTTGTTGGATAAGATGCAAGCGTTAGAACAAGTACACGGTCGAGTACGACTGGAAAAGTGGGGAGCCCGAAGTCTGGATTTGGATATATTGCTATTTGGGCAACAGCAAATCGACACTGAGAGATTAAAAATCCCGCATCCAGGACTGTATGATCGCGCTTTTGTGTTGTATCCTTTGTTAGAAGTAGAACCGGATTTATTACTCCCCAATGGTGTATTGTTAGTAGAGCAGGTAGCTGCACTGGGTAAACAAGACATAGTAAAGTTAACATGAAGCGAAATTTTATTGTAGTTGAAGGTCCGATTGGTGTTGGTAAAACGACTCTGGCAAAAAAATTGGCAGAAAGTTATGGCTCTGAATTGCTACTGGAGGGTGCCGATGAAAATCCTTTTTTAGAGCAGTTTTATCAGGCACCGGAACAAGCCGCATTTCAAACGCAGTTGTTTTTTTTATTTCAAAGGGCTAAACAATTACAGGAAATTCGTCAGACTGATTTATTTCAACCTGTTCGAGTGGCGGATTTCATTATGGAAAAAGATCGCCTGTTTGCTCAAGTTACCTTAAGTAATGAAGAGTATAAATTATATGAGCAAGTATATGAACATGTTACAATTGATGCTCCGGTTCCCGATTTAGTAGTCTACTTACAAGCACCAGTGGATGTTTTACAAAAACGCGTCAATAAACGTGATCGAAATTATGAAAGACAACTTTCAATGAAATATCTCGAAAGATTAGTCGATAAATACACAGACTTTTTTTATAATTACACTGAAGCACCATTGTTAATTGTAAATGCCGCAGAGATAAATTTTGCTGAAAATGATAAAGATTACAATTTATTACTGGAACAAATAAATAGAGTTACCTCTGGTCGACACTATTTTAATCCGACACCTGCGTTGGCCTTATAGAATAGTTAATAATATTATGAAAAACGATTCATTAATTACAGTAACAAAATTACACCAGATGAAAATATCCGGTGATAAAATTTCAGTTTTAACATCTTACGATGCCAGTTTTACAACATTGATTGAAAATTCAGGTTGTGAAGTGATTCTGGTTGGTGATTCTTTAGGTATGGTTGTTCAAGGAAAAGAAAGCACCGTTCCCGTTACTATGAAAGAAATGTTATACCATACCAGGATGGTACGACGTACCTCAGGTAATTGTATGGTGATTGCAGATATGCCATTTTTGTCTTATAGCTCAGTTGATAGTGCTATTAAAAATGCCGGCAAGTTAATGAAGCAGGGAGGCGCACATATGGTTAAACTTGAAGGTGGTGCAATTCGACTAGACACCGTTAAAGCACTTTCCGATCATAGTATTCCCGTTTGTGCACATTTGGGCTTATTACCACAATCGGTTCATAAACTGGGTGGTTATAAAGTTCAGGGGCGTGAAAATACTCAAGCAGAAATAATTTTAAATGATGCAATGGCATTACAACAGGCCGGTGCCGATATGTTGGTGCTTGAATGCGTCCCGGTCAGTCTGGCAGCAAAAATAACCAGTAGTATCACAATTCCAACTATCGGGATTGGTGCCGGTGTTGATTGTGACGGTCAAGTGTTAGTGTTATATGACATGCTGGGAATCACATCGGGTCAAAAACCCC
Organism: Gammaproteobacteria bacterium; assembly: GCA_048061315.1. Lineage (GTDB taxonomy): Bacteria > Pseudomonadota > Gammaproteobacteria > UBA6429 > Thiohalophilaceae > CAYQUC01. Next base: position 1,072 of record JBGMRJ010000044.1, on the reverse strand, counting down.
GGTTTAGCAAAGATTTTTTATCGGAGTCTGCTGGTAGTATTCAAACTGCGTTAAATAATTATGTTAATGCCGTTCGCGATGGTTCTTTCCCTGATAAAGAACACAGTTACCAATAAAATTAATTTAATATTAATTCTGTATTTCTCTCATGCTTGTTATTAAAACTTCATCCGAATTACATAATACGATTGCTAAAATAAAAGGTAGCGGTGATACCATTGCTTTTGTTCCTACCATGGGACACTTGCACCAGGGTCATTTAAATCTGATATCCTTGGCACAACAACAAGCACCAGTAGTCGTTGTTAGTATTTTTGTGAACCCATTACAATTCAATCAGGCTGACGATTTAAAAAATTATCCTCGAACACTTGATAATGATTTAAGTCTTTGTGAAAGTAACAACGTTGATATTGTATTTATACCATCTGTCTCAGAAATATATTCTGAGAATACAGAATCGGCTCGACTCGAATTACCGCAATTATCACGTCTATCAACGATCATTGAAGGTGCTGCGCGCCCTGATCACTTTTCAGGAGTCGTCACGGTTGTAAAAATATTTTTTGATTTAGTGCAACCCGATTTCGCAGTTTTTGGTAAAAAGGACTTTCAGCAATTATTAATAATTAAAAAAATGGTCGAAATTCTGAAATTACCCGTAAAAATTATATCCGCAGAAACGACTAGAGAAACCGATGGTTTAGCAATGAGCTCGCGCAATAGTAAATTGTCTCAAGGTGAACGGCATCAGGCTGCGCAACTTTATGATGTTTTGACGTCAATCGGCAATCAAATAAATTCAGGTAATACCAATTTTACAGAATTAGCTGAATCAGGGCTAAGTAGATTAGTCAATCTGGGTTTTAAGCCTGATTATCTGATGGTTTGTGATAGTAATGATTTGCAAGCCTCTTCAGATAATAATCAGCCTAACAGGGTTATATTGGTTGCCGTCTGGCTCGGAAATACGCGTTTAATTGATAATTTGACGGTATCGGTGAGTTGAAATCCTGGCTATTTCTACTCTCAAATGAGGTTTCAAGAGCTGATATTGTGTATAATTTCAGTG
>JBGMRJ010000043.1:6912-23955 GCA_048061315.1 Gammaproteobacteria bacterium | reverse complement strand
AGGACGCGGCACCCGAGCAAGCCATGGATGGCAAGCTTTTGCGTGTCTTAATTTGGCTCCAGCCCTTTCATAGCCGTGGCGATTAACATAATTTAAACGTAAGCTGTTATTTTTTCTACTCTTAATTCGATTCTTATTCTGAGCTTAGGTTAATTAATCAGTCTCAGCTTTAATGTCGCGAGTTAACAAACTTTGTACAGCCGTTTTAGGATCGCGGCCATGATGCAGTACCTGATAAACTTGTTCTGCAATTGGCATGCTGATATTTTTTTGTTGTGCCAGGCGATGCACTTCAGCTGCGGTGTTAATACCCTCAACTACCTGGCCTATTTCAGCGCAGGCTTCATCAATGGATTTACCATGGCCGATTGCTATGCCCAAACGGCGGTTACGGGATTGATCATCAGTACAGGTCAGGATTAAATCGCCCAGTCCTGAGAGTCCCATCAGGGTTTCTTTTTGGGCACCGTAACTAACGCCGAGGCGCATCATTTCATGCAAGCCACGGGTGATTAATGCCGCTCGGGTATTGGCACCAAAACCCAGACCATCAGCAATACCGGCGGCTATAGCGAGCACGTTTTTAATGGCACCGCCGAGTTGAACACCGGGCATATCGGTACTGGTGTAGGCTCGAATATAAGAATTTTGAATCGCAGCTGCAATTTCTTGTGCGAAATCAGAATCGCTTGAAGCCACGGTAATTGCACTGGGTAAACCTTTGGCGATTTCTTTCGCAAAGTTAGGGCCGGATAACAGTGTATAACTTCGATTGGCACCTAATTCTTCTATTGCAACATCAAGTAGAAATTTACAACTCCCCTTCTCTAAACCTTTCGTTGCCCACATGATTTTTTGCTCAGGTTTTATAAAAGGTTTTATTTTAACTAAAGTCTCACGAAAGGCATGACTTGGTACGACCACAAGCAAATACTGTAAATCGTTTAGTGCTTGTTCAAGATTATTTGTCGGATAAATATTGTTTGGAAATTGTATTCCGGGTAAATATTTTTTATTTTCACTACTGTTTTTAATGTCATTAATGTGATCGATGTTCTGAGACCATAAAGTCACATTAAAATGATTACTGGCAAATAACAGTGCAAGACTACTGCCCCATGATCCGGAGCCGAGGACAGTAATTTTGGGTTTGGTATTATCCACTCTCTGTGCAGGAATAAGTATATTAATTAATGTGTTGTAGCCGTGTCTTTATCGGTATTTTTCTGTGCATCAAGATGTTGTTGATAAAGCGCATCAAAATTAACCGGTGCTAATAATAATTGCGGGAATCCACCGCGTGTAACAAGATCTGAAATGGCTTCACGGGCATACGGGAAAAGTGCATTCGGGCAAAAGCTTCCCAGAATGGCGTTCAGGTCGGTATCGTTAAAACCGGAAACAGTGAACAAGCCTGCTTGGTGTACTTCAGTTAAGTAAATTGTTTCTGATTCGATTTTGACGGTAATCGTTATTGTTAATACAATTTCAAAAATTTCTTTGTTGTCCGTTTTATTGGCATTAGTATTTAATTCCATATTAACTTCGGGTTTCCACTCTTTAAGAAAAACAGCCGGAGTATTTGGTGACTCAAATGAAATGTCTTTAGTATAAATTTTCTGAATTACTAATTGTTGTTCTGGAGTTTTATCTTCTGATTCTGCCATTATTTATCCTGCATTATATTTAGTGTTAATTGTAAATTTAACTATGTTGTTTTACCCAGTTAACCAGCGAGCCAAGATCCATTGCCCCCGAAGTTCGAGTGACTTCATGCGCATTTTTAAATATCGCAAGAGTCGGTATACTCTGTATTCGATACTGAGCAGCGATGTTTTGTTCCGCTTCGGTATTGACTTTAGCAAGCCGAACATTAGGTTCCAGTTGCGCTGCTGCTTGTAAAAATGTGGGTGTCATCATTTTACAAGGACCGCACCAGGGAGCCCAAAAATCAATCACCACTGGTATGTCGTTTTTGCTGATATGAGCCGTAAAATTTTTACTCGTCAACTCAAGTGGTTTCGATTCAAATAATTTCGATTTACAATGACCACAAATAGCACCTTGCTGCAATTTTTCTTTCGGCACCCTATTCGTACTATTACAGGCGGGGCAGACAATGTGTAGTGATTCAGTGATTATAATAAACCTGATAAAATAGATAGATTTTATTAGCTAACTTGTTGCACTGCAAATAATACTTTAAATTTATGCTGGACTTAATCCAAGCATCGAATCCAGTTTTCCTTGTGCATTAAGTGCATATAAATCATCGCACCCCCCTACATGTTGATCATCAATAAATATTTGTGGCACGCTAGTGATGCCATTACTTTTATTGGTCATAATTTGGCGAAGTTCGGGATTACCATCAACAAAAATTTCTTCAAATTCAACACTTTTGTTATTTAGAAGTGCTTTCGCTCTGAAACAATAAGGGCATGTTGAGGTTGAATACATAATTACATTTGGCATTGGGGGTAATGTCCTTTTAGTAAATTTTAGATAATTAAATTTTGTTACTGTTTTGTAATGGGCAGGCTGGCATTTTGCCATGCCATAATCCCACCACTTAGATTATGAATTTGATCAAAGCCATTTTTTTTCAAAATCCCGCAGACATGTGCTGAACGGCTGCCGCTGCGACAACTAACGATAACGGGTTTTTGTTTGTAGTCGTCGAGCTCCGACAATCTGTTTGTTATGGTACTTTGTGGTATGTGAATTGAATTCACAATATGCCCGGTAACAAACTCTTTATCCTCGCGAACATCTACAATAACGGCATCGCTGTGATTAATTAATTGAGTTGCTTCAGAGGGGGAAACCGGATGATAACCCTTTAATTTCGCTGCAAAGAGATTATTCAATAACAACACTAATATAATGACAAACGCCATAGCCAGATAAATATTTTCTGTTAAAAATGCAGATAGTTGATCCATTAATTTTCCATCCAAAGGTATATATAAATTAGATATTTTCCGACCCGGTAATCAGGCCAGAATCAATGCAGTAATTTAAATACTGCTGATTGTTTTTATCCCGACGTTAGGTCGAGCCATGAGTTGTATTTTAACTATTTCGATTTGAGTACATTAGCAATGTCTAATTGCTTATTATACTATTCTGGTGTGCAAAAAACTTCCCGCATCATAACAATTAAACGTAATGTTCGGGCATCTCCAACACGGTAGAATACGCGATTTGCATCTTTGCGTGATGCCAGAATGCCTTTATCGCGTAAAATTGCTAAATGCTGAGAAATGTTGCTTTGGGATGTACCGACATTTTCGACGATATCTTGTACACTAACTTCCTTATCGCCAAGAGTGCATAAAATTTTTAACCGTAAAGGGTGAGACATGGCTTTTAATGAGCGTGATGCCCGATCGATATCTTCTTCACGTGTTATAAGACCTACATTCTCAAATTGATTCATACTATTCATGGTGCTTACACCTTAATTATGTAAAAGGACTTTACGACATTTAATCGCGGTTACACTCAGCAATGCTAATTTAACAATTGTACTCTAACAGTATTTTAGTGTTTTAGTACATTACTAGTGTCTTTATTACTAAAACATTATACAATTATGTACCGATTTAAAAGTATTATTTTGATAATTAACGAGAATAATTGAATTTAATTAGAATTTTAGTGTGTTTTGAGTGATTTCGTTAATTAAAACTTTACGACTTAAAGTAATAAACATGAAAATAGTATGTTAATACGGTAATAATGTTTAGAAAGCGATTATATTTTGAAATTGTTTTGTTATGTAGTCCAAGTTTTATTTCAGTTTAGTGATTACCAATGTATTTTTTTGTGAAGAGTTAAGTTATTGAATTATAAGCCTATTACACTCCTAATATTAGATGGATACGGTTATTCTGAGCAATTGGAGGGAAATGCCATTGCTCATGCAAATACCCCGAATATGGACCGGTATCTGTCAGAGTATCCAAACACCCTGATTCAATGCTCCGGTGCCGGTGTGGGTCTGCCTGCTGATCAAATGGGCAATTCAGAAGTTGGTCATCTAAATTTAGGTGCAGGACGTGTGGTTTATCAGGAATTTACCCGGGTTAATCGCTCAATTAAAACAGGGTCATTTTTCAGCAATCAGACTCTCACCGATGCCGTGCAGATCGCAATTGATAACAATAAAGCGGTACACATATTAGGTTTATTATCCGATGGTGGCGTACACAGCCACGAGACTCACATTCACGCAATGGCCGAGTTAGCTGTTAAACAAGGTGCACGTGACGTCTATTTACACGCTTTTCTGGATGGACGTGATACTGCTCCAAAATGTGCCACTACTTCAATTAAAATGATGCAGGATAAATTCGAGCGCGAACTGGGTCGGGGTAGGATAGCATCAATAATCGGCCGTTTTTATGCCATGGATCGCGATCACCGTTGGCCACGAATTCAGGCAGCTTACGATTTAATAACGCAGGGAAAGGCAGAGTTTAGTGCAAATTCAGCACAACAAGGCCTGGATATGGCTTATGAGCGTGGTGAAAAAGACGAGTTTGTACAAGCAACCGCAATAATTCCTGAAGGCGAATCGGCTGTGCGAATTGAAGATGGTGATGTCGTTGTTTTCATGAATTATCGATCGGATCGAGCCCGTCAAATTACCTTGCCGTTTATAGACAATAATTTTGAAGGTTTTAAACGGAATTATGTACCCAAGTTAGGTGAGTTCGTTAGTCTTACTGAATACAAGGCAGAATATGATGTCCCGGTAGCCTACCCACCTGAACGGTTAAGTAATGTCTTTGGTGAATTTATTTCGAAATTGGGTATGCATCAATTACGCATAGCGGAAACAGAAAAATACGCACACGTGACATTCTTTTTTAATGGTGGCCGTGAAGAACCGTTTGAATTCGAAGATCGAATTCTAGTGCCTTCGCCAAGTGATGTGGTAACTTACGATCAAAAGCCGGAAATGAATGCTGCTGAAGTCACTTCTAAACTCATTGCGGCAATAGCAGAAGATAAATACGAGGTTATCATTTGTAATTTTGCCAATCCGGATATGGTTGGGCACACTGGTAACTTTGATGCGACCGTCACTGCAATAGAATTTTTAGACAATTGTGTTGGCCAGGTCGTCACGGCAGTACAAAAAGCCGGTGGTGAAGTAATAATAACAGCCGATCACGGTAATGCCGAAAAAATGGAAAATAAGGAAACCGGACAAGTACATACGGCGCATACCTCAAATGTAGTACCGTGTGTCTACATTGGTCGTCCGGCAAAAATGCTTGAAACCGGTGCATTATCTGACATCTGCCCAACATTAATTGCTATGCTTGGACTAGAGAAACCAACAGAAATGAATGGTCACAGCTTAATCGAATTAGAACCTGAGGTTTAAAAATAATTATTTTCCTTTGCGCCTTTGCGGCAATAACAAAATGCTACGAAAAACTGCACATTATTTAATCTTATTACTTGCTCTATCTATTCCAGTCACTGTAATAGCAGAAGATTCCGACTCCCAACAAAAAAAATTGGAAAGTTTGCGTAAACGCATTGGTGGATTACGTGATGAATTAAATGTTATTCGTGGCGAGCATTCTTCAGTTCGTAAAGAGTTGCAGGAAGCAGAATTTAAAATTAATAAATTTGTAAAAGCGCTTAATGTCATAAATCGCAATATTAAAAATCAAAATAAAGAATTACGACGACTGAAAAAAGACAAGTCACGTTACCAACAGGATATGGCAACCCAACTTGAATTGCTTGCAACGCAAGTTCGATCGGCATACATCATCGGTCGACAAGAATATTTAAAATTATTACTCAATCAGGAACACCCCGAGTCAGTTGGTCGGGTATTACGTTATTATCAATATTTTAATGTCGAACGTAGCTCACGCATTACCCGCGCTGAAAAGATAGTTAAAAAACTGGATCAAGTCAGTAAAGCTATCACACGCAAGGTTTCCGAATTACAAATTCTTCGTAAAAAACAACGCACTAAAAAAGCAGGCCTCGAAAATACTAAACGAGCTCGTATCCTGGTGATGGCGCGGCTAAAATCGGAAATGCTCAATAAGGGTGAAGAGTTAGAGCACTTAATTCAAAATGAACACAAACTGGCAAGGTTGATTGAAGAAATTAAACAAGTGATGCCCGATATTGAAATGGAACCGGGTGAACATTTAAAGTTTGCAAAATTAAAAGGGAAACTATACTGGCCTACAGTTGGCAAGGTACAGAAAATTTACGGTAAATCGCGTAAAAGTAAAAAGCTTAAGTGGAAAGGGGTAATAATCAAAGCTAAATCCGGTATGAATGTCCGCGCAGTATCCCGTGGGCGTATTGCTTATGCCGATTGGTTACGGGGTTATGGTTTATTGGTTATTATTGATCACGGTGATGGTTACATGAGTTTGTATGGACACAACGAAAGCATCAGAAAAGAGACCGGTGACTGGGTAGAGGCAAACGAAGTTATCGCTTCGGTTGGCAACAGTGGCGGTAATGAATTAACCGGATTGTATTTCGAGATACGCCACAATGGTAAACCAACGAACCCAAGTCGATGGTGCAAAAAAACCAGACGCCTGTGACATGGCTTAGGCTCTAAATATTGAACCATATACCACTATATGGCTCTAAATAGTCAGGATTTAATAGGTTTTAATAGCGTGATAGGGTAATATTCGGTGCTATGTAGTATATTATAATAAGTAAATAGAGTATAAATTTTAGGTATTTAACGATATTTGTTAAATCAATTTCCAGTAGAGTGACAATCACGAAGGTATGAAAGAATGGGTTTAGTATTACGAAATGGTTTTATTATGGCAATCGGCCTGGTGGCCGGAATTATGCTGGCAGTTGGCACCGGTGTCTGGGCAGATAAAACGCCACCAAATTACAATGGCCTGCCACTGGATGATATTCGTAATCTGAGCGAAGTTTTTGGCAAGATAAAAGAAAACTATGTTGAAGAAGTAGATGACAAAACCCTGCTTGAAAATGCCATACGCGGTATGTTGTCGGGTCTGGATCCACATTCTAGTTATTTAGATAAAGAATCATTTCATGAACTCAGAGTTGGCACCAGTGGCGAGTTTGGCGGTTTGGGTATTGTGGTTGGAATGGAAAATGGTTTTGTTAAAGTAGTTTCACCAATTGATGACACACCAGCGGCTCGAGCCGGAATCGAAGCGGGAGATTTAATCATCCGTCTTGATGACACACCGGTTAAAGGTATGACGCTGGATGACGCAGTAAAAATAATGCGTGGCAAACCCGGTTCACCTATTGACTTAATGATTGTTCGTGAAGGTAAAGATAAACCTTTTGACGTCACCATTGTGCGCGATAAAATTCGAGTTAAAAGTGTTAAACCCCGAATGCTCGAAGCAGGTTACGGTTATATTCGTATCACACAATTTCAACAAAGAACTGGTAATGACTTATTAAAAGCAATTAAAAAGCTCGAAAAAGAAAACAAAGGCAAACTAAAAGGCATGGTGCTGGATTTACGAAATAATCCGGGTGGTTTATTAGATGCTGCAGTTGATGTTACCGATGCATTTATTGGTAGTGGTAAAATAGTGGTATCTGTGAAAGGTCGTAATAAAGACAACCAGGATATCCGTAGGTCGAAAAACAGTGATCAAATTAAAGGGGTGCCATTAGTTGTTTTAGTGAATGGTGGTTCCGCATCTGCTTCTGAAATTGTTGCCGGTGCATTACAAGATCACAAACGCGCAGTCATTATGGGTAAGCAGTCCTTTGGTAAAGGATCAGTTCAATCAGTAGTGCCGTTAGGAAATAATGCAGGACTGAAATTAACCACTGCACGTTATTACACTCCCTCAGGCAGAACTATTCAGGCTAAAGGAATAACACCTGATATTATCTTAGATAACATTAAAGTAGATGTGAAAAAAGATGATGGTGCTTTTAAACCGATTAAAGAAGCCGATTTGAGTGGTCATTTAGAAAATGACAAAGATCAAAAATCAAAAGATGCTGATAAAAATAAAAAGAAAGCAACGACTAGTAAGAAAGGCAAAAAGTCAGAAAAGGATGCTAAAGAAGAAAGTTTAGCTAAAACAGATTATCCTTTATATGAAGCATTAAATTTATTGAAGGGTTTATATCTATTAAGTAGTCGTTAATTATAAGAATTTATGAAAACGGACGGAATTAATCGAAAAATACTAAAAAAACGACAGCAGTGTATTGCTGTCGTTTTTTTATTTGGTTTATTCAATGTTAATCAAACAGTAAATGCAATCGAGTATAAAACTCAATCGAAAACAACATCACAAATTAATTATTCTTCTGACGATACTATAAAGATTAAAAAAATTGATTCTGATGAATCAGCTACTTTTGAATCAGAACCATCTTCAGCTGTAGGAATAGATCCAGCCGTCCAACCCGTTACTGAAACTTTAAAACCAAAAATTAAAGTTATTAGACCTGCAGTCAGTATTATAATTGATGATCTTGGTGATCGTCTTAAAGATGGCATGCGCGCAGTAAGCCTCCCGGCTCCCTATACTTATTCTTTCTTACCAAACACTCCTTTTGCTAAAAGACTGGCAATAGCCGCAAATAGTATGAATAAGGAAGTTATGTTACATATACCGATGCAGGCTACCAATGGTAAAAAACTGGGACCCAATGGCTTAACCAGTGACATGTCGCGCGAGGTTTTTGATAAAACATTGTTAGATGCATTTAATTCTATTCCACATGTTCGCGGTGTTAATAATCACATGGGTAGTTTACTAACGGCCAACAAACAAAATATGAGTTGGGTAATGAACATTGTTGCTCATCAGGGGAATGAACTTTACTTTGTAGATAGTCGTACAACCGCAAAATCGGTTATTGTTCAAGCAGCTAAAGAAAATAACATTAATGTGTTATCACGAGATACCTTTATTGATTTTGATACCTCAAAGGAAAGTATCTCCAGGCAAATTCAGTATTTAATAAAAATAGCGAAAAAAAATGGTTCTGCTATCGGAATAGCCCATCCTTACCCTACAACATTGGAAGTATTAGAAATAGCCTGGCCTATTTTTTATGAACAGGGTGTCGATTTAATCCCGGTGTCTGAATTAATCACGTTAAAGAAACAAAGAGAGTTATCCGAATGGCGACTGTCCTCGTCCCGTTAGCACAAGGCTGTGAAGAGCTTGAAGCTGTGACCATTATGGATCTACTGGTGCGAGCCGGTATTGATGTAGTCTCGGCCAGCCTCGATGAAAAACCGGTAAAAGCAAGCCGAGGTACAGTTTTGCTGGCAAGTACTACAATTAATAAAGTGAAAGCAGAAGATCTCGATATGATAGTGTTACCCGGAGGATTACCGGGAGCCGATAATCTTCGACATGATCCTTATATTCAAAATTTAATAACCCAACTGAATGATAAAAATAAACCCATCGCAGCAATATGCGCTGCACCAAAAATATTGGCACTGGCGGGATTATTAAATGGCAAGAAAGCCACAGCATTTCCAGGCACCCTGGAAGAATTAAAACTCAAAAAAATACAAATCGATCATACTCAAGCTGTTATCAAAGATGGCAATATCATCACCTCAAGAGGTCCGGGAACAGCGATGGATTTTGCGTTGGAATTAATAGCGATATTGTGTGGTTCTGTTAAACGCAAAGAAATCGAAAGCGCCTTACAACGGTAACTTATTTTTGTTTGCGCCTTTGCGGCAAAAAATATTTTAATTCGGCTTTTCGTATTCATAAATATCAACCCCAAATTTCCGAACACGCAAGGCATTTAATTGGTTTTCATAACCAATTTTTACCAACGCCAATGTAGCATTTTCAGAAATTTTGAGTTGTTGATCATTGGCATTATCGATGCGACCAAACTGTAAACAACTATCGACGTAATTTGACAGGTGCATACCATTTTGTTTTTTAAATAATTCGTAAAACTGGTTAATGCTGGTTTTAGCCAGTATCGCTTCATCTGATTGACTGCAGCCATTTTTCTCGACGATATTGGTTAGTACATCTTCAGCATTTTTAATATTTTTTATTTCATAATAACGTTCGTTAAATTTCTCAATGACCTCACTATCATCAATATTTCGGGACAAGGGATTTTTAGCTAAATCAAATAGACTATTATTGTCTTTATTGATTTCTATATAGCGATCAACGAGTAGACTACCTTCTTCATCTTTGTCTAAACGCTTAAATAAACGCACTGTGGCATTCATGTCGGCAGGACTAATGTGTTTGGCATTTTCGATTAATGAATTGCCTAATGATGATAGTAATTCATTTGAGTTATCATTAAAAGAATGGTGATACATATCCCAGGCATGACTAAACGAAACTTGAGATTTATTACTCAGAATGAGTTCATTCTGCATTTTTGCCTTACTTAATAATACATCGTGATCAACATAACCTGTTTCAATTACATTGGATAAAGCAATATCAAAATCATCAAATGTTTGAAAACCATACTCTCTTAAAATAGAATCCCAGCGGATTTCATCCGGGTTCTTGGTTTTAGTTGTTTCCTCTAAGCCATAAAGTTTATAGCCTATCTCCTTGATATAGTGATAAGGTGGTACAAACTCATTGCTGTGAGTGTAATAACTCAGAGTTAATATCATTAGAGTGTGCATTACCTGATCGGATATTTCCGGTTCAAGATTTTCAAGCACTTTTAGAACATCATTCACTGATTTTTCAATTTTATTCAGTATTCGAATATTGGTGATTTTTAACTGTGTTGAAAGTTGTTTTAATCGAGCATAATTATGTGGATTGCCTTTGAAAGCGAGTTTTGCAGCTTCTTCATAAGTGGGGGAATATTTAATTTCGATGTCAATAACTTTTTCCCGGAACTGCCAATATTCTTCATAAGATTTTTTATCAAGATTTGAGTCACTCAAAATTAAAACAATTTTACAATCGCGTTGTTCTTTTAAAATTGAAACAAGCCCCATAATTTCTTTTATATTTAAATTTTCTCCTTTTCGTTCAAAATCATCAAAACATATAATCAGCTTTTTGTCATTAATATAGGAAGTTGTTTGAATTGCGGTACTTAAGTTTTTAATTTGAGGGATTTCTTGCAAAAAAGAAACGCCAGTTTTACCTAAACTTTTCGTTAATTCATCACTATTTTTCTTTAAATTCTTAATTGATAATTTGTGCCCTATTTCAGATTTATCGATGATTTGCTCAAATAAGGTAGATTTTAATTCTTCGAGTGACGTGATTCCAAATAAGGATACATAGGCATAATGGGTAAATGGATTTTTTTTCGATTTACTCGAGGCATTTTTGATAATGGAATCCCAGAAAAATGTTTTACCAACACCCCAGCCACCTTTTATTGACAGAACTTCAGGTTCTTCATTTTGGATAAAATTTTCAATGACACGTTGTGCTTTTTTGACCGACATTTTAATTCCAATTTTAATTATTTATTTAATTACGCTAGAATTTTACAATAATATTTTGTTAATTTTATTACTACTAGTTTACATTTTTAGGTATAAAAATTCATTTTTAATACAAATTTTATAATACTGAAAATTCATATTTAATTCTTAAATCGACTAATTTTCGTACAATACAATCTCTTTACGATTAAATCGTTTAGCAACTAAACTTAGTTATTGTTCATCGAAAGTTCATAAATCTATTGTTATCATTAGAAATCAGATAAATTTATTTAAATCAAAGGACTAAACAGACAATGAAAAGAATTTATAAGCGCTTAATAATTACCTCCTTGATCTTATCGCTTACAGCTTGTGCTACCGATGAATATGGAAATTCACGGTCACTGACTGATGCTGAAAAAGGTGCACTAATTGGTGCAGGCATTGGAGCCTTAATCGGTTTAACGGCTAAAAAGAAAAATAAAGGTGTTGTAATCGGTGCGGTTGGTGGTGCACTTGCTGGTGGTCTGGTTGGCAATTACATGGATAAGCAAAAACAGGACTTGGAGAAAGTGTTAAAAACTGAAGTGAACAGTGGCGCTATTATCATTAAAAAGTTACCCGAGCATCAATTAATGGTAAGAATGACAAATGCCACAACTTTTGATATTAATTCCAGCCACATCAAATCCGGGTTTTATAGCACTATGGATAAAATGGCCAAAATACTTAATCATTATGGTAAAACTGAACTTGTTATTGTCGGACATACCGATAACACGGGAACAGAACTTCACAATCAAAAATTATCAGAACGCCGTGCTAAAGCGGTGGAATCGTATTTACTCAATAAAAATGTTATTGCTCAACGCTTAAGTTTCCATGGTAAGGGTGAGTTATTTCCAATTGCTGATAATAGCACTGCACAAGGTCGAAGCTCGAATCGACGCATAGAAATCTATGTAATACCAATAGTTGAGCAGAATGACTTTGAATAACACAGATTACGACACTAAATGAAGTAAAAAATTATTGCCTTCCATCAGGATGAGCTAAAAGACTGGGTAGCCGATTTGATATGTGGCCATACTCAACATGTAAGACATCAACCCCCCTTTCAAAATTGTCCCTGGGTTGTCGATGAGAGATCACGAAAATCGTATATTGGTTATCAGCTTTATTGTCTGGATTGCGATAAAGAATACTAAAAATAAAAACGCTCTATTCAGTTAATAATTTATCAGAAATAGTTTTTTAGATATCAGTGAGAGTGTCAATCGTGTTATTTTACAAGGGCAAGCTGAACATTTTTGGCTGGCAATCATTCGATATCGATATAAATTATATTAAGGACAATACTACATTTAATGTCAGCTTCATCCACTAAAGTTATCTATGCCGCATTAATCGGTAATTTTTTAATTGCCTGCATCAAATTTATTGCGGCGAGTATAACCGGCAGTTCCGCAATGTTATCTGAAGGCATCCATTCAGTCGTTGATACCGGCAATCAAATATTATTACTCTATGGCCTTAAACGCGCTAAAAGACCTGCCGATAAGCGCTTTCCATTTGGTCACGGTAAAGAAGTCTATTTCTGGAGCTTTGTTGTTGCGATTTTGATTTTTGCTGTTGGTGCCGGAGTGTCTATATATGAAGGGGTTCATCGGATATTGAATCCGAGTGTTATTGAAAATATTACAGTAAATTATATTGTACTCGCACTTGCGTTTGTTTTTGAAGGCGCTGCGTGGCTATTTGCATTAAGAGAGTTCAAGTTACAAAAAGGCAAATGGGGTTACCTTGAAGCAGTTCATCGTGGTAAAGACCCTTCCATTTTTTTGGTGCTATTTGAAGACAGTGCAGCGATGTCGGGTTTATTAGTTGCTTTTATAGGTGTTTTTTTAACTCAGGTTACTGGCATATTAATTTTTGATGGTATTGCCTCGGTTTTGATTGGGATTATTCTGGCTATAACCGCAATGTGGTTAGCCTATGAAACCAAAGGCTTATTAATTGGTGAGAGCGCCAATGCTGATGTGGTGAGTAAAATTGAAGAACTTGCAAAAGAACATCATGCGATTGAATACGTTAACGAAATTTTAACCATGCACATGGGTCCAGATTATATTTTAGTCAACTTAAGCGTTAATTTTATGGATGCTGCCGTTGCTGATGATATCGAATTGGCCATTGATAGTCTCGATAAGGAAATTAAGGCGGTCTTTCCTAAAGTAAAAAGAATCTTTATTGAGGCAGAAAGGCGTCACTAAATAATAATATTAAAATTTTTTATTGCCCATTTAGTTAAGCTATTGGATAATTTTCTTCACTATCATATTGAATTTGCACAATAAATTGATTTTAATACCCTTACAAAAACTATATTATAATTTAGCTATATATTTATATGCTTGTTGTAAATCTTTTTGTAGCGTGTCTAAATGCCCCATCAGAAAAAAAACTTATAGCATCACAAAAATAAAAATTTTCTGAGTTACACATATCCATTTTTTAGAGAAAACTATAACTAGAAACATCGAACCTAAAAATGTAGGAGGAAAATCTTATGGTGTACACCAAGAAAAGCCCCGCGCTTTTAATAATTGGTATCATTATGCTCGCTATCTGGTATTGCGCTGACAGTGGACTAATCGCGCCTTATCTGGAACATCTCGCAGCAGGAAAAAAATATAAGTACGGTGCAGAACTATTAACTATCCCATTGTATTTTGGAATTGTCGCAACCGTTATTGGTTTATGGCAATTTTTTGGATCTCACAAAGAAGGGCAATGGGATTATTATTCCTCTACCATTGCAGGTGCAATGTTCATATTATTAATTGCGATGTTGGTACGATGGTTTATCGCACCTGAAGTTGCCGTTCTCAGTATATCCTTTGGAAAAATTGGTGACACTGGTAAATACATACATAAGTTACTGGGTTTAAATTATATCGTGATGGGAATCGTCACTGGTATTATTATTGTTAATGTATTTAAAGTACCTGATTGGGCTGAAAATGGTGTCCGATTGTCCCGCCTTGGTTTAAAAACTGGTGTGATTTTATTAGGTACTTTATATAGTGCTGCTGAACTAGTGAATCTAGGTGGTCTTTCAATCATAATGATTGGCTTCTTTGTATTAGGTTCAGTTGGATTAGTATTATTCCTCGGCGCACGAGCTAAAATACCGAATTCCATGGGTGGTGTGTTATCTGCCGGCATGGGCGTTTGCGGAGTATCTGCAACAGTGGCAGCAGCTCCTGTAGTCCAGGCAAAATCGGTTGAAATCGCTTACACCATCGGCACAATATTGTTATGGGGTGTGGCTTGTATGTTTATATTCCCGGTTGTCGGACAAATGTTGGACATGAGTTATGTGCAATTTGGTGCCTGGGCAGGAACCGGTATTTTAAATTCAGCTCAAGTTGCAGGTGCAGCATTGGCATTTCAACCTGATGGTATCGAAACATTAAAAGTTGCAGAAATTTTTAATATTACACGGGTTTTGGTACTGCCAATTATCGTATTGTGGCTTGCTGTATGGTATGTCAAGAGAGAGCAATCTGCGGAAAAAGTAGATGTTATGCAAGTTGTCATCGCCAAGTTCCCGCTATTTGTGTTGGGTTTTATTTTGCTATTCGCATTATCAACCACCGGCGTGTTTTCTCCAGCAAAACATTACAAAGGTAAATACTTTGGTAATACTGCTGAAACTGGTTTTAAAGACAGTAAATTATTAAAAGCTGAACAAATTGCAGTGCTACAAGCTGGTGCAAGTAAAGTTCAAAAACCCGATAGAGTTGCAGCTTTAAATGCATTAATGGCAAATGGTAAAATCATGTCCGATGATGATGATACTGCGATTCGTGGTTTAATTAACGCCAAAGTGTTTGATAAAAAATCAAATAAAATTCTGAAAAAAGCACATAAAGCGGTTCGACATACTGCCAAGAAAATTAAAATGTTTCGAAAATGGATAACCTGGTTATTTGCATTTGGTCTGGTAGGACTTGGCATGCAGATTACCATAAGTTCCATGAAACAAGCAGGCGGTCAACCTGCAATTATTGGTGGCATAGTGGGTACGCTTAAAGCGGTATTATCGCTTGTTGTTGTCATGCTACTGGTTAGTGAAACTATTTAAATTAATTTAGTAAGGAGAATTTTATGAGTGAAAATAATTTTGAACGAGGTACGTCCTTATCCATTTTTGGAAGCGATCGCTTCGAAGATATGATGGCATTAGGCTTTTCGCTAGCAATTGCTTTAGTAGTCTATCTTTTGTATTAATGTCGTAAAAAAATGGAGCCTGGTATTTTATATCAGGCTCCAGATTTTATAATGTGCAACAAAAATAAATATTGAGTAAAAAAAGTCCTATGAAACCTCTAAATAATGTATTACTCGCAAGTCATGGCACAAATGGTGCAAAAGCAGCAGAACAATATGCCATTCAAATGTGTCAGGAAGGTGCAACTATTAAACATTTAATCGTTGTGCCATCGCTTTGGGAAGGCATGACCGGCGATGACTGGCTAAATAATGGTTCAACGAGAGATACATACTGTCGCTATCTGGAATCTGAACTAGGTAAAGAGGTTGACGAGCATTGTGAACGAATCAATAAATCAGCCAGTGAACACAATATACACTACAGTCATGAGATCGTAGTTGGAGAACCTGAAGAGTGTTTAATTAATTTAACAAAAGAGATTGATTTTGATCTGATTGTTATGGGTTCAAAAAGACCAAAAGGTGTTACCGGTCTACGTTCAAGAATGAAAGCAGAGAAGATAACAAAATCAATTAAAGTCCCCTTGGTCATCGTCCCCTACCCTGAAGCTGAAAAAGAACACTAGAGGCTATATTGGTGGATACTGTAACATCAACTGGACTACCTGAAGATAGTGCCTGGGCAAGTTTTAACACGTCATTGAGTGTTGCTGCATTAAAGAAATTTTGCAGTGATATTGAACGCTTATTTCGAATTAATCCAATGTTGGAGTTTAAGCATTGGCAAGTAATTTCAAAAGATCGTATTCATTTGCACTGTATTAATTCAAGCCAGGAACAAGCAATTGACGTTGATGTCGAAATGACTATCGTTGAAGTTGAAGATGGCTTTGAAATAATGTATTCAAATGGCATTAAAACCAATACACACTTTAAAATTGAACCAACTGAGCAGGGTTCCAAACTGACAATTACTGAAAATTATCGAGGGTTATCAAAATCTGAGCAACAAGAAAAATTAAATGAAGTTGATAAAAGTATTGTTATTTGGGCGAACTATTTACAACGGTATTTATCGATGTGGCAACGCTGGTCTCGATTTGCAGTCTGGCGTTGGTATATTCGCAAAGTTTGGCAACCAATGAAACCTTCCGGTCGTCGAATTACCTATATGCTATTGTGGATTTCAGCACTGGAAATCGCATTAATATCTCTTGGCTTCGCAATTTATTACATTGAATTTACTTAATATTTTTAAATAAATTAAAAAACTCTTAAAGATTGAATCCTGTTAGCCGAAACCGTTTCTTACTGACACATAATTTAATTTATGTGCTTCGTTATAAAAGGAAACCGGCATGAAAGCA
>JBGMRJ010000043.1:3089-6812 GCA_048061315.1 Gammaproteobacteria bacterium | reverse complement strand
ACACCGCGCCAGATAGAAAATGATTCTGCCGCTTGTTCTACTAACATCCCTAAACCATCACTGACAACAACTGCATTATTTTTTGTCGCCCAATCCATAAATAACGTAGGATTTTTACCGTACATCATGTCATAACACACGGCATTTGCCGCAAGTATAGTGTTGGGTAAGGGGGGTAGTTTACCATGCAAACTTGCAGCGGTTGCGTTGATGATAATATCAAATTGCTTACCTTCTAAAGCATTGTAGCTTCCTGCAGTAACATTGCCATTGTTATTAAAAAGTTCGGCTAATGTTTGGGCCTTATCAACGGTTCGATTCACAATAAAAATTGAATCCGGTTTTTCAGATAATAAGGGATTGATAACACCACGAGTCGCACCACCAGCACCCATTAGCAATATAGTCTTATTGTGTATTTCTATATTAAGATTATTTTTTAAGTCATTGACCAAACCGACGCCATCAGTGTTATCACCAAAAACAGTATTGTTTTCAAATTTTAAGGTATTTACGGCTCCGGCACGATTGGCTCGTTCACTATATTGCTCTGCGATTTCAAAGGCTTCCTGTTTAAACGGTACGGTAATATTTAAACCCTTACCACCGGATGCTTGAAAGTTACCAATGGCTTGTTGCAAGCCACCTGAATCAACATGGATTGCTGTATATTCCAGTCGTTGATTGGTTTGCGTAGCAAAAAGTGTATGAATGATTGGCGATTTACTATGAGTGATGGGGTTGCCCATCACACCATAAATATCTTTTTGAGCATCAAAATCGAATAGGTCGGTCATATAATAAAAGATTAGTCTGTGAAGATCCCTTTTAGGGTAAAGAAGAAAAATATCGACATAATTGCGCCGGCAGGCAAGGTAACAATCCACGAAACAAAAATGGTTTTGATGACATTCAGGTTTAGTGCCGCGATGCCACGAGCCAGGCCTACTCCCAACACGGCTCCCACTAAAGTATGAGTAGTTGAAATTGGTAATCCGGTACTCGATGCGATGACTACCGTGGTTGCAGCAGCCAACGTTGCTGCAAAACCCCGGCTTGGTGTTAACTCGGTTATTTTAGTCCCCACAGTAGCAATAACCTTATGACCGTACATCACCAGACCTGCGACAATACCGGCACCACCAAGAATTAATATCCAGGGCGCCATCATGGATTCTTGAGAAATATTTCCATTGTTTTCAACAATGCTCACTACTGCGGCAAGTGGCCCTACTGCATTAGCAACATCATTTGAACCATGAGCAAATGCCATGGCACAAGCGGTGACCATCATTAAAACCCCAAAGATTTTTTCGACATTGGTAAAATGAAAATCCTTATCGGCATTGGGATCAAATTTAAGTTTGTCGATATACAGTTTTCCGATCAGGCTGATGACAAGGCCAAAACCAATAGCAATTAAATAACTGTAGCCAATATCAATATGTAAACCGATGTGTTTTAAACCTTTAAATAAAGTAACCAGAGCAATAATAAAACCAACTAAAAATATGTACATTGGTACGTATTTTTTGGCATTTTTAAATGGATCGTCTGTATTGATAACCAGATTTTGCACACTCATAAAAAGGGCAAACGAAATAACGCCTGCAAGTAACGGTGAAACAATCCAGCTAGCAACAATAAATCCCACTTTATCCCAATGAACCGCATCAACTCCGATACCAACAGCAGCAAAGCCTACAATGGCACCGACAATCGAGTGTGTCGTTGAAACCGGCCAACCTGCACGAGACGCAATTAATAACCAGATACCAGCAGCCAGTAGCGATGCCAGCATGCCATAAATTAATAGCTCGGGTGTTCCTGCTAATAATTGTGCATCAATAATCCCTTTACGGATAGTTGCAGTGACTTCTCCACCAGCGAGGTAGGCACCAGCAAATTCAAAAATAGTGGCGATAATAATTGCCTGTTTGATGGTGATGGCTTTTGAGCCAACTGAGGTCGCCATAGCATTGGCCACATCGTTAGCACCGACTCCCCAAGCCATGAAAAATCCAAAGGTACCGGCAAGAATAATAAAAATAATTCCGTACTCCATGATATTTCTCCTACTTAGCCAACATTAGTTCAAGTCGACTACCAACACGTTGGGAAATATCAGCGAGATCACCTACCCATTCAATAACTTTATATAAAAACATGACATCAACCGGTGGTAGGTCCTGTTCTTTTTTAAATATTTCAAACCGGATATCAACTTGAATATCATCAGTATCACTTTCGATTTTATCGAGTTTCTTAATCATCGAGGCAACCAGTTTAACTTCTTTGCCTCGAAAACCGGTTTCGACTAATTCATCGAGTTCGTTAATGGCTTTTTTAGCCTGAGCCGAAGCATCTACACAGCGTTTAATGAATTTCATCATCATGCTTTTGGTGCCTTTGGGAAATTCCATTTGTCGGCCAATGATAATTCCAGCAATGTCTTTTGATTTATTCGCGATTCGATCCTGCATGGTGAGAACTTCAAGTAAGTCACGACGTGATACCGGCATGAATAAACCTTTCGGTAAATTTAAACGTAAGGCTTTTTTTAATTCATCGGCTTCGTTTTCTTTTTTGGCAATTTTTTGTTGAATTTTAGAAGCGGTTTTCCATTCCTGGCTTAATGCGGCATCAAAAAACGGGATAAGTTGATCAATGCAATCCTGGACTTTGCTCATGTGTTTCTGCAGTGGTGAAATAGGCGAGCTGCCAAACAGGCTGGTCATGACATCTGACATAGTAAATTTCCTCCCAAGATTACAAACTTTTGATACTGCCGTCAGTATCGTTTATTTTTTTGACTGTCGTTTGTGGCGCAGTATAACCAGTCGCATATGAAAAACAAGAAATATGATGGCATTTTTATTTTAGCCAGTTACACGCCTGTTTTGCAAAATACGTTAAAATTCCATCCGCACCGGCGCGTTTAAAAGCAAGCAACGACTCTAATACCACCGCTTTTTCGTCTAGCCAGCCATTTTGACTGGCTGCTTTAAGCATGGCATATTCACCACTAACCTGGTAAACAAAGGTTGGTGCACCAAATTCATCTTTTACACGCCGGACGATATCCAGGTACGGCATTCCGGGTTTAACCATGATCATATCCGCTCCCTCATCGATATCCAGAGCCACTTCCCAAAGGGCTTCATCGGTATTCGCCGGATCCATCTGATAACTGTACTTATTACCGCCAGCCAGATTGTCTGCTGAACCCACGGCGTCTCTAAATGGCCCGTAAAAACTTGAGGCGTATTTTGCTGAATAGGCCATGATGCGCGTGTATATATGCTTATTTGCTTCGAGGCCGGCTCGAATGGCAGCAATACGCCCATCCATCATATCGGATGGAGCGACAATATCAGCACCGGCTTCAGCATGGGAAATGGCCTGTTTGACTAAAACATCAACGGTTTCATCGTTCAGAACATAACCAGAGTCATCAATGATGCCATCTTGTCCATGGGTGGTGAATGGATCGAGGGCGACATCAGTCATCACACCAAGTTCTGGAAATTCTTTCTTTAATGCCTGCACTGCACGCTGTGCCAACCCATCAGGATTATAGGCTTCAGCAGCATCAAGGGATTTCGCATCATCAGGTGTTACTGGAAATAATGCAATTGCTGGAATACCCAGGTTAAGGCACTGTTCAGCTTCTTTTAGCAGTAAATCAATACTCACGCGTTCTACACCGGGCATTGAGGCGAC
>JBGMRJ010000043.1:0-2989 GCA_048061315.1 Gammaproteobacteria bacterium | reverse complement strand
CCAATAATACCCTGAGTCATAGCTTTTGAACAGTGACTACACAAAAGTAATAAAAGTGGCTAAAATATACGCTTGATTCAGCCACGGTTCACCTTTGCGCTATATGCTATATATAAAGCAAACTACGACACTGGGAGATAACCCTCATGATAGGGAAGCAACACTTAAAACGCACATGGTTCTATATTATAATAGCCTTTTTGTTGTTGAGTAACAGTACAGCAATATTAGCCGATGACTCGAATTTAACACCGGATAAAATACTCAATAAAGCAACCGATGAGCTTCTGGTTGTTATTGAGAAAGATAAGGAAAAAATTAAAAATTCTCCTGAATATGTTTATGAAGTAGTAACAAAATATCTAGTACCTCATATTGATTTTGTTTCAGCAGCGCGTTGGGTACTTGGGAAACATGAACGGGATGCAAGTCTGGAGCAGAAAAAACAGTTTATCCTTGAGTTTCGAACCTTAATGATACGATTTTATGCCTCAGCACTTCGGGAATATTTAATTAATTCAGAATCTAAAATTACCAAAGACATGATTCAGTATAGACCTGTTGCATTGAAAGAGGGTGAAACGGAAGCTATTGTGCGATCTGAAATAATTCCATCCAATGGTAAAAGAGTACCGGTACATTTTCACATGCACCTTAAACGCGGTAAATGGAAAATTTTTGATGTCTCAGTTGAAGGTGTTAGTGTTGTAACAACGTATCGAACCAGTTTTTCAAGTCAGATTCGAAAGAAGGGTTTGGATGAAGTTATTGCAGCACTTAAAAAACGCAACTCAAGTTTAACTGAAGCAGTAACACTAACGAATAATGATACCAAAGAAAAAGCGAATTAAAAATTTAATTAAACTACTTTAAACCAAATGGACGATAATATGAAAAAAGTACTACGGATAGCACTATCAAGTGCGTTAGTAATGGGTGTTGTGGGTCAGGCTACAGCGGTAGATATTAAATCTACCAAACAAAAAACCAGTTATGCAATTGGTGTAAACATGTCGCAAAACCTGAAAAACCTGGGTTCAGAAATTGATGTTGACTCATTAGTTGAAGGATTAGCAAATGGCATGAAAGGCTCAAAGCTAAAAATGAGCAATGAAGAAATGCAAAAAACCTTAATGGCCTTTCAGGAAAAAATAACCAAGCAGCGTACTGCAGCACAAGGTAAAGTTAAATCAGCGAATCTGGATGCAGGTAAAAAGTTTTTAGCTGAGAATAAAAAGAAAAAAGGTGTAATAACAACTCAAAGTGGTCTGCAATATAAAATTATTACCAGTGGCAAAAAAGACGGTAAATCACCGGGTGCTACTGAAACCGTTACCACTCATTATCGTGGTACTTTAATTGACGGCACAGAGTTCGATAGTTCCTATGCTCGAAAAAAACCAACATCATTTCCTGTTAATGGTGTCATTAAAGGTTGGACCGAAGCATTACAATTAATGAAGCCCGGTGATAAATGGAAATTATTTATTCCTGCGGATCTTGCTTATGGTGAACGGGGTGCTGGAGCCAAAATAGGTCCGGGATCAACATTAATTTTTGACATTGAATTAATAAAGATAGGTTCATAAGCATTTCGTTTAAAAATAAATAACCCGGTTATTCATCCTAACCGGGTTTTTTTACGTATAAAAATTATGGTTTATTGTATTTGCACACTATTACCCCCAATCGATACGCTGTCAAAGTCTAGATAGTCTAAGTTTTAATCGGAATAGCAAATTAAAAATATACTTCAATTTACTGGCTTAACTTATTGATTATGATCGATATTTTGTTAATAATATTAGAGTATCAAGCGTTAGCTATAATTTAACAATAATATTAGCGAAGCATGTCAAAGATCCTCCTGAATCTTACGCTTTTAATTATTGTTATTCTTTTTGAACAACACTCTGTGTTAAAGAAGTGCATTTTTAGATTTAAAGTGATTGTAAATTTTCTACAATTACGGCTCGGTAGTCGATGAGGAATAAACGAGTGAAATATTTAATACCGGTAGTTTTTCTTGCAATCAACATGTGTTCACTGGGCATGGTCTCTGCTGGAGAACAATCTACCAAACCAGAAAACTATAAAACCATTCGAGCTGATATTTTGGCAACCATAACCAGTATCAATGAAATCCGATTGATAATGATTAACTCAGAATTGAAAGGATCAAATGCTGCTGGTGGCACAAGCGGTACTGGTGATGGCAAAGTAGTATCACGCTTAACCACAAATATTTCTGAAAATAATAAGACCCTTAAAGAATTAAATAATCAGGTAAAAAGCAGTGATCTTCGACTTTCGATTTTAGAAAGCTCACTTTTTACAAAAACGAACAATCATTTTGAAAATTATATTACTTCAACTTCCGAGAAAGTATTTTCGATTAAACTCGTTCAAAATCGACGAGGTGAATCTGACTGTGATGCAATAACGGATACTTATGTGTATTTAAGAACACCCAATTATAATGATAATGCAGTCGATATTATTGAAACCATAACGCGGCATGATATTTCAGGTAAAGTTTGTTTTCAACGTGATGTTATAAAACGTAAAACACCGACCAAATTATTGTATATTTCAAATCAAAATAAAGTGTATAACGAATATCCCGTTAATGATATTGCCAGCTATATCGAACCTGTTGTGTTATTAACATCAACTATGGAAGAGGGGAAATCATTCGGTAGCGGTGGAATTATTAATTATGTTTCAAATGGCACCACCAACACACTGGTATTCAATAAAGTATCGACGGTGTTAAACAGTGAAGCTAAATTAACATTAACCGTCAATCAGGCTGAAAAAACCTACCGTAATTGCATTATCATCGGTACTAGAAGTAATAGTACCGTGAGTACCGAATGGTATTGTCCCGGTGATGGTCTCGTGAAACGAGTAATTTTTTATCCCAGTATTAAAAATAAACCGGCTAGAAGTGAAATTATAACGCTTAAATCAATAGCAGCGTATTAAT
>JBGMRJ010000042.1:1812-24135 GCA_048061315.1 Gammaproteobacteria bacterium | reverse complement strand
CAGGTGCTAGTGGGGGCAACCCCGTGGAGGTTCAAGTCCTCTTCTCGGCACCATTACAAACTATATTTAATCATAGAAAATCATTTATTACTGCTACTACAGCATTAAATCATATTAGATTTCATTAAGGTGATTTTTATTGAACAAATGAATATTCGCTAAAAAATTACTCGGTTAATTTTTTTCTATCTGAAAATCATACGCTATTGAAAGATGTCAATAATAAAATAATTAATCTGAAATAACAGAAAACAAATTAAACCTTTCATTTTACTCTGGAACTTTTTCAAGCCTATCACTCTCAGACTTTGGATAGGTTAAATATTTTAATCTTTGCTTAATAAGCTGATACTAAGTGTCAAACGCTTCTATAGCATCATAATATTTAGGAGCTTCATTGTTAAACTCTATTTTAAACTCCCTAAAGGTATCGCGGTATATTCAAGTACGCACTAAGCTTCTCTTTTTTGAAGCTGTAATTTTGTTAATTTAATATCTTTAAAAGTGTGGTTCAGCACAGTAGTAGGATTTTGCAATTTTATTATGTATCTGCAATTTTTACCAAATTCTATAAGCTTATTTATCTCATGACTCCTATATCAACTAGTTTTAGTCATTTTTAGTCAAACTAGGCTATTTTTGAGCAGTTAATAACAGATGTTAATTTATAACTGTAGCGTTATATTTGACTTTTATAACTGATAAGGTATATTTACATATTATACCTGTATGGTTATATTTAGAAAAGTCAGAGGTTAAACATGTTACCCATCACATCACCCGAAACACTTGGCAAAGTACTTCGCCGCCACCGTAAAGAACTGGGATTAAACCAGAGTGAGGCCGGTGCTAAATTTAACATCTCACAGAAGACGGTATCAAATATCGAATCTGGACTGCCAGGAGTTAGACTTGAAACAATCTTCAGACTAATGTCTGCTCTGAAATTAGAAATGCATTTGGAACCCCGTGACAAAAAAAACACTGATGAGGATATTTGGTAATGGCTTCCCTCTACCTATACATGAATGGTCACGAGGTGGGTGAATATATCCAACGGTCAAATGGTGCTCAGGAATTTATGTATAGCGATTCGTGGCTAGAACGTAACACTGCTGTGCCATTATCACTATCATTACCTTTGACCGATAAGTCCCATACAGGTGAAAGAGTATATAACTATTTTGATAACCTCCTGCCCGATAGTGCTGATATACGTAATCGTATACAAACTCGGTTTGGAGCAAAAACAAATCAAGCTTTCGATTTACTCACGCACATTGGAATAGACTGTGTGGGAGCCATTCAGTTTATAAGTAACAAAGCTGATGTTGATGTAAAAAAGATCGAAAGCACACCGTTATCGGAACAAGAAATTGCGGAGAGTCTCAGAAATTACAAGACGTTACCATTAGGGATGTCGAAAGATCACGACTTTCGAATATCACTTGCAGGTGCGCAAGAAAAAACCGCCCTGCTCTGGCATGATGGAAAATGGCAACGGCCATTAAATGCAACACCAACATCACATATTTTTAAATTGCCTATTGGACGAATTGAACATGCCGGTATCGATTTATCTGACAGTGTTGAAAACGAATGGCTCTGTTTGGAAATACTGAGAGAATTTGGTTTACCTGTACCAAAAATTAGTATTGAAACTTTTGAAGATAGTAAAGTACTCGTGGTTGAACGTTTTGATCGCGAGCTGCATAAAGATAAAACCTGGATTATTCGGCACCCTCAAGAAGATATGTGTCAAGCTAATGGTATCGCTCCATCATTGAAATATGAAAGTGATGGTGGTCCCGGTATTAAGACTATAATGGAATTACTCAAATCTTCTATTAACCCTGAAGAAGATCGAAAACAATTTATGAAAACTGTTTTTCTTTTTTGGTTACTTGGTGCTATTGATGGGCATGCGAAGAATTTTAGTATTTTCTTAAAACAAGGTGGTCGGTTTCAGTTAACCCCAATTTATGATGTTATATCAGGATATCCATTAGAAGCAAAACGGCAGGTCGAAAGCAAAAAAATGAAATTGGCAATGGCACTGCATAGCAAGAACACACATTACAAGTTACATGAAATTATGCCAAGGCATTGGTTTAATCAAGCCAGGAAAGTTAATTTTCCTGAATCTGAAATGCAAATGATAATTGATGAAACATTAAACTCTATAGACAACGTTATTCTTAATGTCTCTAAGAAACTGCCACATAATTTTCCTGATGACATCGTAACGTCAATAGTCGAGGGTATGAGAAAGGCTAGCAGCAAGTTTAACCATGAATAAGAAAGATGAGATTCTATGGCTTCACAAAGCTTGCATGAAAAAATAAGTTATTAATAACAAAAAATAGCAACACTAAATACAATGTTAATATAATTAAAAATCACGATCATAATGCTTGCCAGAAATTCGTTGCGGTAAGCGTTCATCCTCATTGCTGATTCCAATGACATCATTGTTTGGATTTATCACTTCACTAAATGAATCGAGTCTTTGATAGAGTGATAACAAATCAAAAACATGGCCTATTGATAAACCTTTATGTCCCTTTTCGGCACGTTTAACAGTATCTATTCCAATACTGAGACGTTGAGCCACATCTTCCTGTCGCCAACCTCGTCGCTTTCGAGCAAGACGTAAAAACTGTCCAAGCGAAATTAATTGTTGTTCAGAGTTTTGAAACATCAACGTTATCCTTTATTGCCCATTTAATATCATTAATCGTTTTTTCAGGTACAGCTGCATCCTGAAATACCGTTTTCCAATTTTTAATTTTCGTAAGCATGAATTCAATTTCTGCAATCGCTTGAATTTTATTTAAACCAAATGATTTAATGCTTTGCAGTAAATTAT
Organism: Gammaproteobacteria bacterium; assembly: GCA_048061315.1. Classification (GTDB taxonomy): domain Bacteria; phylum Pseudomonadota; class Gammaproteobacteria; order UBA6429; family Thiohalophilaceae; genus CAYQUC01. The sequence continues at coordinate 21,266 of JBGMRJ010000042.1, read as the reverse complement.
TAAATGATGGTTTGGTATATTCAGGCCCGATAATCATTGATAGCTCTCGACCACCTTCACCGGCAACTAAATCAAATGCCGGTGATAATTTCCAATTATTATTACTATCTCTAATGATGCCATGATTTTTGCTATGATCATCATGATTTCCAATTAAGATGTTAAATATAATGCGTTTGAATAACTCGCGTTTATCTTCTACTGCTTGTGAACTTATTTTACTCAAGTTGTCAGCCAGAATAAGATAACTACGGGTATCATTACTAACGGCACCTGTTTCATTTTTCAATACAGTGCATATTGTATTAGCACTTATATAATGAATAGGGTTGTTATTGTTACGGTCAAAACGTTTAACTAAAACAACGTTCTGATTGTTTGGCAAAATTAGTAATTTGCTTTCTGCCGCAGTAATACCACAGCTACGTGCAAGGCTTAGTGAGCCATGCTCTATTGCTGCTTTATCCGTAATCTCATTTGCTGGCTGAAATTTTGCTATCCATTCCCGATCATCTAATCGCACCAGGCACTTAGGTTTAGCACCTCCGGCACTCGAGCCTAGCATCAATGATTCTGGCAAGGTTTTATTATTATCATTGATCCATTCTGAAAATATTGCCATCCATTCATCGCTGTGAATTTTATCTGAAGGTGTATCGTTAAGTTCGGTAGAAAAAAATAACGCACCCATCCTTTGCGAGGAGCAATCAAGTGTGAGTATTTCCAGTTCTGAGACATCTTGACCATAGTGTTGTTTTATTAAATATCGCCCCCAACTATCCGGAAGCGCATCAGCAAAAACACCAAGATCACCTTGCAAACCATTAGCGTGATAAATGGTTTCTGTTAATGGCAATTTTATCGGATCAAGTGCATAACCGTTACTAAGAAAACCAGCCCCATACCAAAATTCAAATTGCTGACCAGACAAACGTAATTTTCCCGCAGGCACATAAGCTCCATTGAGCCATGCATGTACGACAACCGTATTTGTATTAAGAGTATTCATTATAGGCTATATACCATGTTAACTAGTATTATAGCTTATATAAGCACTGTTTGAGAAGTTATTGTGGTGTTATTTTGAGTTTATTGATACTACAACATTTAGCAATCGAAACAGGAACGATTTTACTTGGCTAAAGTCCGGTTAATTGCGATAGAAACGTGAACATATTAATTCACCTTGGTAAATTCTCAAGCTTATCGCGCTCAGACATAGGGAAGTTTGAGTATTTTAACTCAGATCTAATATTGTAATACCTAGTTCCAAACACCATGAGATCATCATAATAAGCAGGGTTATCACTATCAATTTTAACGTTATCTTCTTTTGTTGTTTCTTTGTAAATCCCATTCCGTAAATTAATACTTATGTTGAATTTTATTAAAAATGATACTGTAAATAAAGAGAATTGTAATTGCTGCCACCTTTGATTCGGCCAAATGCTGAAGATGACTCAAAAATTGAGGATCGATGATGAATGCCAATACCAAAGTACAAATCATTCATAGCCTTTAATGCAAAGGTATCTCCTAAATTAAAATCAAGAGTAACGTCAATATAATTCATTAAATTGCTGGAACGATAACCCTTACTGTCCATTTCCCGTTGTTCGATATTGCTGACATTATCAATATACGACAAACCTTCTGCCAGACCAAAGCGCCAGTGTACTGGCCAATTTATATTGTAAAAAACTTTAATTCCCAGAACATATTCCGTGGTTGGTTGACTGTTATAGGTAATCGCACAATCCGAAACACCATCACAAGGGTTGTTGCCGAGACCAGATAAATCAACAGTATTGATTCCGGTTCCAGGTGTCAAAGTTTGTTTATAGGGATTAGAGCTATGATGATAAACAAAGCCCGTGGTCATATAAATATCAAAAGCTTTTACGCCAAATAGACTATCGGCTATTGGGTGACCATAAAAAATAGATGTTAATTGATTATTTTGTTCATCATTTTCTGAATCAAAACGTATAACTGTTCCCAGATTCGATGGTGTCGCCCATCCATGAGCCAGTCGAATATAGGGTTTGGCTTTAAGTGTTAATGATTTGGATTTGGTTTTATCGTTAAAGAATCCGACACCTAAATAGATTTCACCATATGACCCACTGTCGATGGTTTTTGAGTCTCGAGTGGTGCTATCCAGCATAGTCAATTGCGCCCGACCCAAAAGATAAAAATTACTCACTACGTGATAGCGTATCTCACTGCCCAAAGTCAGATCAAAACCACTGCCGAGTTTATTGTTTAAAGTATCTGCTGGGTTATCCGGATCGGTAAATCCATCCAATCCGTAATAGTAATCATTAAAGTCGGCACTTTTATAGCGCAAGGTTCCATAGGGTAATATTTCCCATGAACCGGATTCCCATTGGTAGCGTGAATCCAACGATGAATAATAGCGGTTTTCATCATCAGTCATAACGTCAAAATTTGTTTCTAATTTGTTATTAAAACGGTATTTTACCTGTCCACCAACATCAAGAGAATTACCCTGTACCAGATTCTGATATTCTGCTGAAATATCAAAGTAGCGGTAGCGCCCTATGAGATTAAATTGCCAATCATCTTTTTTATAAAGCTTGATTCCACCTGTTAAACCTCGAATAAAAAACAAATCTCCGTCATAAAATAAAAGTGGAATAAAATCATCTACAGTATCGTCTTTTGCCTGATAAGGGATTTTTGCACTTCTAATGCCCAGAGCTATACCCCAGTCTGTTGTCGCAACTTCATAAGCATAGGTTTGATTTGATGAAATTAAAATCGATAAACATAGGAGTGTATATGCGTATCGTCGCCCGGTTTGAGCAAACTGAATCCATAGTGACCACATTGATCTCATGCCGAAATGCGGATTATCCTTTAAAAAAATGTGACCCCTCATAACCACTAAATCTAATTGGTAAACTATGTCATAGTAATTAAAAATTTAGTGTCATAATGTGTTTTTGTCAACCTTACCCACTAAACGATTCGCATTGTTAGTTATAGTTTAATGAGCCACAAATTAGTATAAATTTATTATATGTGTTTTTAGAATATAAAACACTTTTAACATGACTATAGCAAAAACATAGTATAATTCAAGCAACACATAATTTACTAAGCTGTTTATTCAACTATGAAATTACTATTCCTCAGATACATTTTATTGCTGTTAATAATAAATAGTAAAGTTGCACTTGCTCAAGTTCCTAGCATAATCCCCGGTTTAGCCTTGTTAACAATTTCTGATATTAGGGATTCTACTTTTGCTTTTGTCAATATGAGCACCTCCCCGGGACTTGACGGTGCCGTAATATCAGTGGCTAACAATGAACGTAATTCAGATCAGTTGCGTTCAAGCCTGGGTTTTAATGCAGAAATCACTTTTACTAATTACATATTTAACGGATATTGGGGGTTAAATATTGTTAGTGGCAATTTAGAAGACACACTAACATTAATAGGAGATAATGGAAAAAATGTTCAATTAGATATTACTCGAGAACTAATAGGGGCTCGTGGAACCATTGGTTTAAGTTTCCCTATTAATCAACACTTTAAATTTCGTCCAAATATGAGTGTCGTAGTTTCTGATTTACAAACTGTCACAACTATTGACGACCAGTTTGTTGCCGATAACAACCTCAAGACTAATCAAGTTAATACTAATGCTGACTTACTATCATTCATAATCTCATTAGATGCACTGTATAATCGTTGGTATGATGACTACAATCTGGAATTAACCGGGCAATATAATTTTATCAATACTGATGCAATTAGTGGTAATAGCGCCGTATTGGATTCAACTGCAGAAAATCACACAATTCAATTCAAAGGAATGTTTAGCGGCCCAACCGATTTTAACTCTATCGACAGACCATGGCGGTGGAATACATACGCTAACTATACAAACTTTCTTAGTCATAATAAAAAGTCGCTGGGCTATAATAGTCTGCTTGAACTTGGTGCTGGTTTAGATTGGCAAATCAATATAAAACCTTTAAATTGGTTTGGTTGGAAATCACTTGGTTTTAAGGTTGGATATATTGTTGGCGATAATGTTACAGGCTATAGCATAGGGTTGACAGCACAATGAAAAAACTTGTTTCACTATTAGCTATCATTTTTTTATTATGTAGTTGTGTAAAAACTCCAATTTACACTAATGAGAATTACGCTATTCTGAAATCTAACTATCCAATTGTTAATATTAATGGTAAGGAAATAACACCAGTTTATTCACACAACATCAAAGCAGGAAAAAATACAGTGATAATTGTATATCATAGTTACCAAGTAGATTATTTTTGCAGTTTCAGTTGGTTAGTAAAATCGGCAACTAACTATGAAGTTACAGATCAAAATCAAAAATACCCACTAACACTTTATCGTTGGGTTAAAACAAATAGTCTCTGGGCCTCTCGATTGGATCCAGTAAATCCGACAGAATGTATTAAAGTAAATAAAGAATAGTTGTATATTGGTACCAAGTCTTCTCAGCACAGTTTAAAATCGTAAGAGGTAATTCTCAGTTCGTTGCTAATACACATCAATTCACTTTAACCTCAATACCGACAGTATCTATTTTTCCTTTGTAAATTGCAGTGACTAAAGCTGAGCCTGCAAGTGTTGCAGTGACAGTACCATTGCCATCGACTGTAATTGCACCAACTCCCCCTGTCAGTAAGTCAATCGTCCAGGTAATATTAGTAGTCTCAGAGCTGATATTGGCTTCACTGCCATCAGAATAATGAGCAAATAAAGTCAATCGGTGAGTTTGCGGAGTACCGGCGGTAAGATTAAATGTCAGTTTACTAATCGCATTTGATGCCGAATTACGTATTTCTGTTGAGACCAATTCAAGTGCTTTCACTGTAATACTCGAAAATTTAGACTCGGTACCGCATGTGCCGGTCACTAAAACCGGACCACCAATGGCCTTTCCGGTAACAACACCGGTTGCGGAATTAACATCAGCAATGCCGGCATCTGCTGTTGTCCATTTTGCTTTGTCTTCAAGATTTGTTTTTGTCTGGCTATTGATAGTGGCTGATAAACTTAATAATTGTGTACCGTTAACCACTAATGTTTTGGTCAGTGGTGAAATGACCATAGAATCAGTAGTAAACCCTGTTTGAGAAACAACAATATCAAGATTGGTTGTTTGTGAATCATACGTTACGGCTAATGGATAAGGAGTAGCATTGGTATGAGAAGAAAATAATGGCTTGCTTAAATCTGTGAGGTCAAATTTAGCGTCAGTACTAACATTTGAGGCAGCCCAATCTATTTTACGGGTTATGGTTCGAGTTGACCCGTCATCATATACCCCTCTGGCTTCAAATAATGTGGTATCACACACAGTAGCATTATGGCTGGCATTTGCCGTAGCACCATTAACGTATAACAACAAACCACCGGCCTGAAGATGAAAAGCTGAAATCATCACAGTAGCTGTTCCAATTAATGAACCAAATTCCGCTTGTACCGTAATTTGTTTTGAGGTGTTATTCGCCAGAGTTTCTAGACTTAAATTACCATTATCATCAATTGTTGTTGCGGTACCACCGGAATTATCAATAATGGAAAAATCAATATTGCTCAGGCTGATTTCTTCACCTTTATCATTAATGCCGGTTACGGTAATTTGTTCTGTGGTATCACCATGAGTAAAATAATAGGTTGGTATTGTGCCGAGGGTATTAACGGGATCTATAGTCTGAGTGTATTTTGATTTTAGAACAATGGATTTGATATTCAATTTATTTTGTTCAACCGATTGTTTTAAGGTTTTTGTATCACCACCACCGCCACATGAAGTTAGCAAGATGAGTAATATTGAAATAAAAAATTTATTGAATTGAGACATAATATTAATCCATTAACGCAAACTAAAATATATAACGATAACCGACACTGAATGCCGATATCGAGACATCATCATTATTATAAAAACTGTTGTATTCCGCCGTTACAAAATTACTTTTAGTCCAAACATGATATTCTAAAATCAAGCCGCCTGAAAAACCGTCATAGTTATCATTAATGCCATTTTGACCGGTAAGTTTTAAACTGGTATTGGTGTAACCTAAAACAATGTAAGCACGTAGTTGGCTGGATGCGGGTGAACCTAATCGTAAGTAAGCCGAACTAATATTATCAATTTCCAAATTACTATTATCTTTATCATCATCACCACTACCAGCGTATTGCAACTCAAGCATCACTTGTGGTGTAAACATATAGCCTACTTTTACTTTAGGCAACATGAGCACAAAATTAGTGCTATCAACTGAAACACTGGTTCGCATTACATCAATTCCAGCATAGAACGGGCTAGCTATTACTTGTGAAGTAGCCAGGCTCAAAAGTGAGAATACAATAGTTACTAAATATTGATATTTTTTTAGCATTACGTGGAACATATAACGTCCTTAAAATATGTCTGTTAATGAAGTACTTTTTCATCAACACTATAGTATGAATTATGCACTACAAGCAGGGTGTTTTACAACGACTAATTGCACCTGTTAATCTAACTAAATTACTAATTTTAAAAGAAATAGTCTTTAATTTGAGCTTTAAAACATTGCATGTATGAATATTACTGGATACTATTTATCATGTTAATTAATAACTATCACTAATACTTATGGGACGATGGCGACCACCACAACAACGCGGTTCACACTATATTACGCAACAGGGTTACGATGCTCTTGAAACTGAGTTGAGGGATAAGTGGTTATTACGGCGTGAAGTTGTCAAAATTTTATCGGCTGCCGCTGCAGAAGGTGATCGTTCCGAAAATGCGGAATACATCTATCGTAAAAAGCAACTAAGAGAAATTGATCGGCGTATACGCTATTTGCAAAAACGCATCGATGAATTAACCATTGTGAATACGGTGCCGGATAATAAATCCATGGTTTTTTTTGGTGCTATTGTGACTCTGGAAAATGAACAAGGTGAAGAAATTACCTATCAAATAGTCGGACCTGATGAATTTGATATTGCTAATGGTAAAATTAGTATGGATGCCCCGGTTGCTAAAGCGTTAATGAAAAAATCATTGGATGATGAGGTTTCAGTGCAATTACCGGAGGGGGTTCAGCGTTTTGTTATTGTGGATGTTAAATATAGTTAATTTTTTGAACCGCCAAGAGCGCTAAGAAAACCAAAAACAAAATATAGAAATTCTCTTGGCGTTCTTGGCGGTTCAAGATTTTTAATTAAACATCATAAGGATTACGCAAAACGATAGTCTCATTCCGCTCTGGCCCCGTTGAAATAATGTCAATTGGAATTTCTGTTAATTCTTCCAGGCGTTTTAAATAGGCTTTGGCGTTTGCCGGTAGCTTATCGTAGTCTGTCACACCAAAGGTAGATTCTGACCAACCTGGCATTTCTTCATAAATGGGTTCACAGCTTTCAAAGGCATCGGCACCTACCGGTGGCGTGTCTCGGGTTGAACCATTGTATTTATAACCGGTACAAATTCGTAGTAAATCAAGGCCATCCAACACATCCAGTTTGGTAATGCATAAACCAGTAACACTATTGATTTGGGCCGAGCGGCGTAAGCAAACTGCGTCAAACCAGCCACAACGGCGTGGCCGACCGGTGGTTGAACCAAATTCATGGCCTTGTTTTGCCATGTGTTCGCCATCGGCATCTAATAATTCAATACCATCATAAAGTTCAGTCGGAAATGGTCCAGAACCTACTCGGGTTGTATAGGCTTTAGTAATGCCTAAGACATAAGAAATGTATCTTGGACCCATGCCACTACCGGTTGATGCGCCACCGGCGGTTGTATTTGATGAAGTCACATAAGGGTAAGTACCATGATCGATATCGAGTAATGCACCTTGTGCACCTTCAAACATAATGTGATTGCCTTTTTTATGATGCTGGAAAATTATTTCGGTTACATCACCAACCATTGGCAAAATTTCTTCACTCATGGTCATCGTTTCATCCAATACTTTTTGAAAATCAACCGTATCAGTTTTATAATAATTTTTTAATGCAAAATTATGATAATCTAAAACTTCACCTAATTTTGCAGCAAAGCGTTCTCGATGAAATAAATCACCAACGCGTAGACCACGGCGTGACACTTTATCTTCGTAAGCCGGACCAATACCTCTACCGGTTGTTCCGATAGCTTTTTTGCCTCGGGCAATTTCACGGGCGGAATCAAGTGCAATGTGATAAGGCAGGATTAATGGACAGGCTTCACTAATGGTCAATCGCTCACGAGCGGGAACACCATTTTTTTCGAGCATTTTAAGTTCTTCTATCAATGCTGAAGGTGACAACACCACACCATTGCCAATTAAACATTCAACATTGTCACGTAAAACACCAGATGGAATTAAATGTAATACTGTTTTTTTATCGCCGATTACTAAAGTGTGTCCGGCATTATGACCACCTTGAAATCGTACAACGGCACTGGCACCATCGGTTAATAGATCGACAATTTTACCTTTGCCTTCATCACCCCATTGAGTACCAATTATGACTACATTCTTTCCCATGATTTCTAACTCGACTTTATTATATGATTAATTTCTAATTGTAAGTAAATCAAAAAAAGGACTTAAGTACAATTAAATTTTGATTCTTATTTATGCTTTGCTTACTACCCAGGCATCTTTTTGTTTTGTTAATGCTCTATCACAGCCCATATCATTGGCATTGCCTTTTTGCATGGGTAATAGTGTAATGACGCATTCACCCGAAGCACGTAAGGCTTTGATTTCATTTTGTAATTGTTCATCGTTAATGTCGTAAGGCGCCATAATACTCTTTGTTGCGCTTGCAGCTAACGAGCTTATTGCTAATAATTTTTTTAAATCCGTTGAAAACCCAGTCGCTGGTCGGGGATTATCAAATGCAGCAGCAATATTATCATAACGTCCGCCCCATGCAACGGCATCACCTTGTCCTGCTGCTAATGCAGAAAAAACCACACCCGTGTGATAATGATACCCTCGCAATTCAGCGAGATCACAATGAATTATGATATCGGGAACTAATTTTTGAATGTGAGTTACTATTTTCTCGTAATTGTTTAATGCAGCTAATACCGCTTTATTTGCTTTTGCTAAAACAGATTTAGCTTTATTGATAACATCAACACCACCATTTAAATCAATTAAAGATGAAAATACATTTATCATATCTTTATCGATTGACCATGTGGCTAATAATATTTTTAATTCAGGTTTAGATTTTCGATTTAAAATATCAAATAATTCAGCTTCCTGCTCTGCTGTTAATTTAGCTTGCTTAACTAGCTCCCGATAAATTCCGACATGTCCGATATCCAGGTACAATGAATTTATACCGGCATGCGTTAATGTTTCAAACATTAACTGGATCATTTCAATATCGCTTTCAATACCCTTATGCCCATACAATTCAACACCAAGCTGCATCGGGCTGCGTGAACCCGTTAAGCCATTAACCTTGGTGTGTAAGACTGTGCCTAAATAACATAAACGGGAAACTGTATCATTCGCTAAATGAAATGAATCGATGCGCGCAACTTGCGGTGTTAAGTCCGCACGGATGCCCATCATTCTTCCGTTCAATTGATCGGTGATTTTAAATGTTTGTAAATCAAGATCGGAAGCCGACCCTTTTAATAACGACTCAAGATATTCGATCAGTGGTGGCATTACCAATTCATACCCCCAGCTATAAAACAAATCCAACAGCTGTCGACTCATTGAATCAAGTTGTTTTGCCTGAGGTGGAAGAATTTCTTCAATGCCTTCCGGTAATATCCATGTTTCCTGTTGCTTCATTGTTTATTACTAATCTTGTAATTAAATTTAATGCCTTATAAAGTAAAAAAATATACCAGTATTGCGCCAATAGCCATGCTCGACAGCCCCATAATACGCAAATGCTTATCTGACATATTTGAAACTGCCTGCATTGTTTTTCTAAAAACGTCAGGATTTATAGCCGGCATAAAACCTTCGATGACCATCACTAATGCCACCGCAATGAATATCTTCTCCCACATATAAAATTCCTGTTAAGACTAATATATTATTTCTTTTTGCCTTTTTGGTTTTTAAAGTATGAGAAAAAATCGGAGTTTGGTTCTAACACCAGAAAATCATTACCCTCTTTAAATGATTTTTTATAGGATTCAAGACTTCGATAAAAAGCATAAAATTCTGAATTTTTCTTATAAGCATCTGCAAATATTTTAGCCGAAGTTGCATCACCCTCACCTCGAATTATTTGACCATCTCGTTGCGCATTTGCCAACAAGATTACTTTATTTTTATCCGCTTTAGCCTGTATTTTATTGGCTTCACTAACGCCTTCAGCTCTATATTGACGGGCAACTTTTTGACGATCTGATTTCATTCTATCAAAAGTTTTACGCAATACATCATCGGGCAATTCAATTCGTTTAATGCGCACATCAATAATTTCGACACCAAAACCAGGATCTTCATTATCTTTTAATACAAAGCCTTCCTGTTTGGTAATTAATCCTGTACTGATTAAATTCATCTCTTTGGTAACATCATTCATGATTTTTTCACGTTCAGTTGACACCACCTGTTTTTTGGATTTTTTTGCAAATACATCCAGTAAAGCCTGATTTACAATTGCAAAGAGCCGACCTTCTGCTTCTTTATTAATTTTGTTAACGCCAGTAGTATTTTTGACATAAAACTCTTCGATGTTGTAAATTTTCCATTTGATATAGTAATCAACATTTAAGATTTCACTATCAGCCGTGGTGAAAAATTGCGGCCGAACATCAAAGGTTTGAATTCGTTTGTCGAATTTTTTAATATTATTAATGAATGGAATTTTAACATGCAAACCTGACTCGATTTTAGAATCAGAAAACTTACCAAGTGCAAACTTAACTGCAAAAACTCTTTCGTCTACTGTATAAAAGGAATTAGCTGCAACAATCAGCACAACTGCTAAAATTATAAACATGGACCACATTTTTGCTGTCATTATCGTGTTCTCCTGATGCGATCCTGGCTACTACTGCTATCAGTAGAGTTATCATTAGAATTGTTTGATTCAATATTTAAGGTATCAAATAATTCACTGTCCGATTTCTTAAATGATTTACGTGTTTTCGCAATTTGATCTAAGGGTAGATACATTATGTTATTACCACCTTTAACATCGATCATCACTTTATTACTATCAGCAAATACCGTTTCCATTGTTTCAAGATATAATCGTTGCCGCGTTACTTTAGGTGCTTTTTCATATTCTTTTAAAATTTTAGTGAAGCGTGTCGTTTCACCATTTGCACGTGCAATAATCTCAGCTTTATACGCTTGTGCCTCATGGATTATTCTGGCAGCCTGACCTTCTGCACGCGGTACAATCGAGTTTGCATAACCATTGGCTTTATTAATTGTCTGCTCTTTTTCCTGCTCGGCTGCTTTCACATCAAAGAACGCCGGTAATACAATTCCGGGTGCTACGGATTTCTGCATATCAAAACCGCGCAATTGAATACCGGTTTTATAAAGATCCAATATCTTTTGAACTTTTACTTTAACCTCTTCAGCAATCGCGATACGACGGTCTTTAATGACGGCATCGAATTCTTCATTTCCGACTACTTCACGAACCGAACTTTGAGTTGCTAATAATATCGACTGATCCGGTGCTACATCTTTAAAGAGATAATCTTTAGCATTTTTAATGTTGTATTGAATAACGTATTCAACATCAACAATATTATCATCACCGGTTAGCATAAGTGCTTCATCGGTACCTTGGCCGATATTAATCTTTCTGACACCCGATACATTAATTATCACTTTATCCTGTATACCGACTGGTAACCAATGTGGTCCAGGATCAGAAATTGAATTAAATTTACCAAACTGTAGCACGACTGCTTGCTTACCTTCGTCTACGATATAGATACCGGCAAAACCCCAAACCAATACCGCTAGTGCAGCAACAATGGCAACGACCGATAATATGCCTTTGGAATTAGCTGAGCCGCCGCCACCGGAACCACCGCCGCCACCAAAAATACCCGATATTTTCTTTTGTACGTTTTTAATAACTTCGTCTAGATCAGGTGGTCCCTGATTTTTGCCGCGATTACCCCATGGATCTTTATCTTTATCTCCACCGGAACCGCCTGGTTCATTCCAAGCCATGTATGACTCCATATTATGATTAAATTGATGTTTGTGTATATTACTTAAATTTTTAAAATTATATAGATGTATCTGCTATTTATTGGGTCTATTTTTGCAATTTCAAATTTTATGGGGCTTTCGCCTCCATCGCAAGTTGTCTATCCACTGGATCGACAATTTTTTCGGCAATATGCTCTTTTTTGCATAATGCAAACCAATCCTTACGCTTTAGAATAATATCCAGAACCGTATTGCCATCGTCCGTTATTTGTTCTTTTTTTACCGAGCCCTTCTCAAACAAACTTGCCCGTAGGCGTCCTTCAGTTGGGCCGAGTGATATCTGATGCTTGATGGTATCTTCAGCCAGTTGCTCTTTAAGCACTTGCTGTAATTCGTCCAGACCTTCACCGGTTAAAGATGAAATCCAGATGCGCTGTACATTCCCTTCACTGTCCCGGTCTATTCGAGCCTTATTATTGCCCTCAAGACAATCAACCTTATTATAAACTTCAAGTGTCTTGACCTTATCGGCTTTTATTGCTTTTAGTACTTTATTAACCTCGGTAATATTTTGTTGTCGAATCGGGCTGGATGCATCGATCACATGCAGTAGTAAATCCGCATCACAGGTTTCCTGTAAGGTCGAGCGAAAAGCAGCCACCAGATCATGCGGTAAATCGCGAATAAACCCAACCGTGTCAGCCAGAATAACCGGATCACCCTCAGGCAACTCCAAGCGCCGCAGCGTTGGATCTAGGGTAGCGAACAACTGATCTTCTGCATAAACATCGGACGATGTTAATTTATTAAATAATGTGGACTTTCCGGCATTGGTGTATCCCACTAGAGACACCGTTGCGATATCGGCTCGTTTACGTGAACGGCGACCCTGATCTCGTTGACTTTGAACGCGCTTAAGGCGTTTATTGAGTTTTTTTATTCGCTCATTGAGTAATCGTCTATCGCTTTCAAGTTGGGTTTCACCCGGCCCTCTTAAACCAATTCCACCTTTTTGACGTTCAAGATGGGTCCAGCCACGAACCAGGCGTGTTGCCATATGACTCAATTGTGCTAGTTCGACCTGTAATTTTCCGTCATGGGTTCGAGCACGTTGTGCAAATATATCCAGAATTAAACCCGTACGATCCAATACCCGGCATTCAATGCTAGCTTCGATATTACGTTCCTGAGCGGGGGATAGCTCATGGTTAAATAACACTATTTCAGCATCTAAAGATTGAACCAGTGTTTTTAATTCTTCAATTTTGCCCTTGCCGATAAAATGACGAGGATCCGGTGCTGTTCGTGATCCAGTCACGACGTCAAGTACTTCAGCACCTGCTGAACGAGCCAGTTCTTTGAATTCAGCCAGACTGTCTTCTACGGTAGAACCGTAGAATTCAATATGGACAATTATCGCACGCTCACCACTTTTAGGCCGTTCAAACAATCTTGTGGCTCCCGTACTGTTTTATATCTGTGACTAAATTAATTATTACCCGCTGAACTGCCTGAAGCTTCTACTTCATCGGACATGGGTAATTTGATATTGCGAGATGGAACAATCGTAGAGATTGCATGCTTGTATACCATTTGATTCACACTATTACGCAATAACACAACAAATTGATCAAACGATTCAACTTGTCCCTGTAATTTAATACCATTTACGAGAAAAATAGACACAGGAATTCGTTCTTTCCTAAGCGCATTTAAGAATGGATCTTGCAATGCTTGCCCCTTACCGCTCATATTAAAATCTCCTTGTATTTTAATTTTATGGAGTATATCCGTCCCGTTTATCGGGATCTCATAACGATTAAAATTTAACCAAAATTTAGCTGGTTAATACCGTAAATATGCATTAAATACATGTTTTGCTGTCTAATACTAGCACAAACTTATCATTTTAATAACGACATAGTTGTACCGGATAATCACTAGACAGCGATATCGGTTATAAGTTTAATAATGATGGGGATTGCGTAATTTTTTTCAAGACTTTTTCCATAATATTTCTGTCTAAACTGTCAAACCAGTCATTTGGGGATTCTGAGCGCAACCAGGTAAATTGTCGCTTTGCCAATTGCCGGGTGCTGATAATCGCGCGTTCGGTCATTTCGGGTTTTGACAGGTTTCCCTCGAGATATTCCCAAACCTGGCGATAGCCGACACAACGCATAGACGGATTATCCAGGCTCAAATCACCTCGATGGTAAAAATGACTAACTTCATCAATTAAGCCCTGCTCAAGCATTTGCTGAAACCGGGTTTCGATATTAGCATGTAAAACGCTGCGCTCAGACGGTGCAACCACTAAATCGATAACATTATAATTAAGACTGGCACCACTACTTTGCTGGTGGAATTCGGACAGTGGCACGCCTGATATCTCATACACTTCTAATGCCCGTTGAATTCGTTGCGGATCATTTGGATGCAAACGGGCAGCCGTTACCGGATCAACCTGCTCTAAACGTTGGTGCATAAAATTCGGGCCGTGTTCTGCTGCTTGCGCTTCCAGATTTGCCCTAACCGCTGCATCACTGCCTGGCATATCCGATAAACCATGACGCAAGGCTTTATAATATAACATCGTACCACCAACCAATAACGGAATTCGATTATGATTGCGTATATCTTTCATTTCAGCTAATGCATCTTCACAAAACTGTGCCACTGAATATGACTCACTGGCATCAATGATATTAATCAATCGATGAGGCGCTTTCTCAAGAGTCTGTGCATCGGGTTTGGCCGTGCCGATATCCATATCGTTATAGATTAACGCCGAATCAACACTGATAATTTCAACAGGTAGATGTTCAATGAGCTCAATAGCAATGGCCGTTTTGCCTGATGCGGTTGGTCCCATTAAAAATATTGCTGGAGGAAGATGCTCTGATTTAGTCACGCTGGTTATGATCTTTGCACTTAATGTTTTAATAGATTATCAAAATCATCAGCATCAAGATCACTCCACCAATTTTTATACTCTGACATTATTAAAGCCTTATCTAGTTTATTAACATCGGATAACAATGATTTTGCGGCTTCATTATTAAAATCCTTCGTCTCAATTATTTTAACACTACATATGATTGGTAATAAATCATCTTTGTTTATATTCGCTATTTTTTTATTGTCGTTAAAAAATAGTGTTATATTTTCAAATAACTTGGTGTAATTTACATTCGTTAACGCAATAGGAATTGCGCGTAACAATATTGTATCTAAACCTGATACCGTAGCATTGATTCCGGTTTTACTTAACACTGCCAAATTATTCTCTAAACATTCCACTTGATTTTCACTAAGTGAAATCGAGCAAGGAATTATTAATGGTTTGGAAATAATTGCGTTATTTTTAAATTGATGTGATAAATTTGTAAACCTTAAATATCCTTGCACTTTCTTTATATTAATTAAAGCAATGTTGGTTTTATACTCTGTTAACAGATAGTGTTGATCGACAATTTTAAGTAAATCTCCAAAAAAATAGCCTGAGTTTTTATTATGGGGATCGTCTTTCTTAAAGTAATCCGTTACTGACTCAGATACCTTACTGACTTCAGTAATGTCGCTCTCTTTTAGTTCAAGCTCAGTAGTCCAATTCATATCACCTGTCTGATTTGAGCTCAGTGCCTGCGTAATGACATGAGATAAAAAATCATGAACCAAGCGCATATCATTAAACCGAACTTCATGCTTGGTTGGATGCACATTAACATCTATCGATTGTGTGTTAATCGTTAAATATAAAACATAGGCAACATAACGACCTTCGGGTAAAGTATCTTTAAAAGCCAACCGAATGGCGTGAATAATCACCCGGTCGCGTATGATTCGTCCGTTAATATAAAAATATTGTATGTCTGCACTTGCTCGTGAATAACCACCTTTTGCCAACCAGCCTGTTAAACTCATACCGGATGCCTGAAAATTAAGTGTTACGCTATTATCATAAAAAGATTTACCACAAATTTTTAATACCCGTCTTGACTTTGCCTGTTCATCACTAGCTTGTTGAAACCGAAATATTTCTCGTTCATTATGTTTGAATATAAAAGCCGAGTTAAAATCACTTAAAATTAATTGTTTTATTACGCGTTCAACGTGTAAATATTCTGTTCGTTCGGTACGTAGGTATTTTTTACGAGCAGGAGTATTATAAAAAATTTTATTGGCATTGACTGTTGTACCAATTGGGTGTGATATTGGTACTAGTTTTAATTTATCCAGATCATGTTGGGTATAGGACGCTTCAATATTATTTGAATAATCCAGTTTCCAGGCAGTATCATCATCAGCAACTTTAGAAAGGATTTCAAATTTAGATACTGATGCAATACTGGCAAGTGCCTCACCCCGAAAACCCAAGGTGTTGATATTGCCAAGTTGTTGCTGAGAATAAATTTTACTGGTCGCATGAGGGCTAACGGCGAGACACAATTCCGCAGCGGGAATGCCATGACCATCATCAGAGACACTAATTTTTTCCAGACCGGCTTGTTGAATTTCAATGTGAATTCTACTCGCACCGGCATCGATACTATTTTCAATTAGCTCTTTTAAGATAGATGCTGGACGTTCAACAACTTCACCTGCTGCAATTTGATTCGACAGGCTTATCGGTAATTTTCGTATTGGATTTGTTGAAATAGTATGGTCTTGCATAACATTCAACTCTACGGCATTTTCAAATAAAACGCACTAGATAACAGGAATTCGAAGAATCTTCCCAACTTTCAATTTATCATTAGTTAAGTTATTCGCGAGACGAATGCCTTTAATACTAACTTGATATCTTTTTGCTATATGTGACAATGTGTCACCACTGGTAATTCTGTGCTCATGCTGTTTCATTAATGCAAGCTTGGTTCCCGGTGGTGCATTCGATTTAAAATAGCTACGCACTCCAGTTAGAATAGCTTTAGACATTTTCTTTTGATAATAACCACTTCGCAAACGCGATTCTTCTTTTGGATTCGAAATAAACGCCATTTCAATTAATATTGAAGGCATATCCGGCGCCTTTAAAACTCTGAAACCCGCTTTTTCAACGTGATTTTTATGCAGCGTGTTGACTCCTTTTAAACGTCGCAACACTTGTTTTGCAACTCGGTGGCTATCTTCCAGTGTGGAATTTTTTACCATGTCCACCAGCACTAATTTAAGTAAATCATCTTTATCACCTAAACTCACACCACCGATTAAATCTGAATTATTTTCTTTATTGGCTAACCAGCCTGCCGCTTCACTACTCGCGCCATTATCGGATAACACATAAACTGATGAACCCTTGGCTTTTTTGGTTCGAAAGGCATCGGCATGCAAGGAGATAAACAAATCGGCCTGACCCTGTCTGGCTATTTCAACACGTTTTCCCAGGCCAATAAAATAATCACCCTTTCTCACTAATACTGCTTTCATTCCAGGTTGTCGATTAATATTTGCAGCCAGTTTTTTTGCAACTTGCAAAACAATTTTCTTCTCTTTAGTACCGCGATAACCAATGGCACCGGGATCGTCACCACCATGCCCTGCATCAATAGCAATGATAACATCACGTGGTTTACTGGATCGAAACCGTTTAATTTTGGGTTTGCTCTTTTTCTTGAGCCCGTTTTTATTGAATAGATCTAAAACCAGTCGATGGCCGTAATCTTTATTGGGTGATAATACAAAGCTTTTTGGTTTAACGGCTTTTTTTAAATCGAGAACGATTCGTAAATCATTTTTATTTCGCTTCGCGACACGGACACCGCGTAACAAAGTGTCATTTTTATCAATTTTTAAATTCGAGATTGAAGTCAGAATGCTGGTATTTTTTAAATCAATAACAATACGATTGGGTGACTTCATAGTAAACAAGTCATGCGACACTCTTTTACTTAAATCAAATACCAGGCGAGTACTATCAGGTGCCTGCCACATGCGCACGCCTTCAATATATGTCTTGGCATAAACACTCGGTGCAATTGCGCACAATAATAGTATCGATAGTAATAGTCGGCGTATAAACATAACTTTTTCTACATAGTGTGACATCATTATAAAAATTCACATGATATTAATGTCATTATGGGACATTTTAATACATTAATTCAAGTAATATATCGGTAATTCTTTTTATTTCTTAAATAGTTAAGGCTTAAAGTTCTAGTTATCTCTCGAATACGATCAAATCGATCTATTTGTACTATTTCTGTATCGTAATTTCACGCCCATCATCTTTTACTGCAAGTCGAATAGTTAGATCCGGTTTGGGTAACCACCCTTCACCTTGCTCGGGCCATTCGATTAAACAAACTGAACTATTATTAAAATAATCTCGTGCCCCCATAAATTCCAGCTCTTCAGGGTCACTCATTCGATACAGATCGAAATGATAATATTCTTTATTATCAATTAGATATGTCTCAACCAGGGTATAAGTGGGACTTTTTACAATACCTTGATATCCCAGAGCATGTAAAAAACCTCGAACCATGGTGGTTTTACCTGCACCCAACGTGCCTATTAGATAAATTACCCCGGGATGATCTTTCAAACACCACTCAGCAAGTTCACGTCCGAATGCAATAGTCGCCGATTCATCTTTTAAAAAAGTTGCTGATGTATCAAACATGACTATTCCCAATAATTTCCGGATTTAAAACCAGATTTCGATAACGCTATTTCATTAATTATTTTAAGGATTGACCAGATTATGAATCCACGGCATTAAATCACTCGCAAGCAAACCGCGTTCACCGGATTTTTTTGCAGCTTTATCTGCAGCTGCGGTATGAATGCAAACTGCCAGACGAGTAGCGTTTGCTTTGCTCAATCCTTGTGCAATTAGTCCTCCAATTATCCCGGATAACACATCCCCCATACCACCAGAGGCCATACCCGGATTGCCTTCGGCACAAACACCTATTAATTCCTGCTTTGCGGCTATAAGAGTACCACGTCCTTTAAGGATAACAACCCCATCATATTGTTCTTTTAATTTAGTAATGCTGTCGTATCTATCGTGTTGAATTTCATTAATGGTGCAGGATAGCAACCGGGCAGCTTCGCCCGGATGAGGTGTTAAAATCCATTTTTTATTCTGTGATGGCTGTTTTGCCAGTAAATTTAAAGCATCAGCATCGACTACCATGGGCAAGTCCTGAGCCAGCACTTCAGTAAGCATTTCCTGCGCCCATTCAGATTGCCCTAGACCCGGTCCAATGACAATATTACTGGCATTGCTTAATAGTTCAGATAATTCCTGGCGGCTTTCAA
>JBGMRJ010000042.1:0-1712 GCA_048061315.1 Gammaproteobacteria bacterium | reverse complement strand
GCTGAAGGCTGAAATTTGTTATACACGGCTTCGGGAACACTGAGATTATCGAAAACTAACTCACCACAATATTCTGCCGCTTTACCCGTTAGTAAACCTTGCTTCATACCAATAAACGAGATAGTGCAATTAGCGATTACTGCTTCTCCCATTGGCATACCGGTATCGCCGTTCAGACCAGATGGAATATCCAACGCCATAACCGGGACACCACTATAATTAATGGCTGCAATCGCATGTCGCCAATCACCAGTAACATCACTATGCAAACCGGTTCCTAATAAGCCATCAACTATAATATCAAATTGTGTTAAATTTTGATTAGTAAATTTTTCAGGTTCAATACCCACACTAAATAATCGCTGCGCTGCTGCAAAAGCATCGCCTTTCAATTTAGCCGAATCACCCAGCTGTAATACCGTGGTTTTGATGCCCGCTTCCATTGCCAAACGTGCAACAACAAAACCGTCCCCACCATTATTACCCACACCACATAACACCACCATGGTTTTTGCATCAGGCCAATTATTTCGGCATTTCTGAAATGCCGCTTCACCAGCGCGTTCCATTAAGACATTTCCCGGTATTTCGAAATGCTCAATTGCAAATCGATCCATTTCTGAGACTTGACTGGTACGATATAAATTATGCGGTTTTTGTGTCATGGGTTTATGATATCCATTATGGATCGTATTAAAAAGCCTTCACTGCAATTCTCGAAAGCCGAGCAATTAGCCACCAAAATCAAACACTGGGCAGTTGAACTGGGCTTTCAGGGTGTTGGCATTAGCGATACTGATTTATCGGCAGCCGAGCTAAAATTATTAAATTGGTTAAAAAACGGCCATAATGGTGAAATGCAATGGATGCAGCACCATGGCGATAAACGCAGCCAGCCAGCGAAATTACTGCCGAATACCACTCGAATTATTAGTGTCAGGCTCAATTATTTACCCACTGAAAATTCTGAACCGGCTGCAATTTTAAAGGATAACGTCAAAGCCTATATCTCGCGTTACAGTCTCGGTCGTGATTATCATAAGCTGATGCGCCTGCGACTGCAAAAACTCGCCGATAAAATTAATAAGGAAGTCGGAGAATTCACTTACCGCGCTTTTGTGGATAGCGCACCGGTATTAGAAAAAGCCATTGCTGAAAAAGCCGGACTAGGCTGGATTGGCAAACACAGTAATTTAATTAATCAGGAACACGGTTCCTGGTTTTTCCTCGGCGAATTGTATACCGACCTGGATTTACCAATTGATAGTCCGGCTAAAAATCATTGTGGCAGCTGCACTTCCTGCATCGATGATTGTCCTACTAAAGCAATCATTGCACCCTACACCGTCGATGCGCGACGTTGTATTTCATATCTAACAATCGAATTAAAAGGCAGCATTCCAATTGAACTTCGTTCAAAAATAGGCAATCGAATTTACGGTTGTGATGACTGCCAATTAGTATGCCCGTGGACGCGATTTAGTCAGCTCAGTGATGAAACTGATTTTAACCCCCGACATCAGCTTAACTCTGTTGAATTAATTTCAGTATTTAAATGGACGGAACAGGAGTTTTTAAAAAACACCGAAGGGATGGCAATTCGTAGAATTGGATTTGAATCGTGGAGCAGAAATATCGCAGTGGCATTAGGCAACGCCACAAAATCAGATTCTATCATTGCCGCATTAGTATCACGACAGGATGATCAGTCA
>JBGMRJ010000041.1:0-24829 GCA_048061315.1 Gammaproteobacteria bacterium | reverse complement strand
AAAGAAGGTTCACAAATTAATATCACATTAAATGAAGGCGAATTAAATTGTTATGTTGAAAAATCTAAAGCTAATTAGCATTTATTTAGTGCTATCATCACAAAATTGTATCGCTGGCGAAACATTACATAAAGATAATTTACAATACCCTATTAATAATCCTGTGCCAGGTGGTATTGCCATTATTGACTTGAAAACAGGAAATTCAAAACCAAAAGTTGAATATCATAACAAGAAAATAATGGTTAGACTCAATGGTAATGTATGGCAAGCTATTATTGGCTTATCCCTAAATACAAAACCTGGCGAACATCAACTAAAAATCATATCAAAAAACGGCAGTCATAAAACGCAAACATTCACAACGAAAAACAAAAAATATCAAAAACAATATATCACAATTAAAAATAAGGGCATGGTGACATTAAGCCCGGAAAATTTAAAAAGAGCAATTAATGATAAAAAAATATCTCAAAAATCATTTAAAACCTGGATTGAAAATAATAATATAAAAATGAATTTCATTATGCCTGTTGATGGCCGGGTCAGTGGCAGATTTGGGTTAAAACGTTATTTTAACAACAAGCCCAGAAAACCACATAGCGGTATCGATATCGCAGCACCTACAGGAACGGGTATAAAATCTCCTGCAGATGGCACTGTAATAGCAACGGGTAATTTTTATTTTAACGGTAATGTTGTTTTTGTCGATCATGGACAAGGATTAGTGACTATGTTCTGCCATATGAACAAAATAAATGTCACTGAAAATCAAAAACTCAAAACTGGCGATATTATCGGTGAGGTTGGTGAAACAGGACGCGTAACTGGCGCTCATTTACATTTTAGTGTTAGCCTAAATAACACACGAATTGATCCTGAATTATTACTTCCCCCTATTCCTGAAATTACAAATAAATAAATTTAAAATTAACTTTATTTATTTAAGTCTCGTGAATTCAATTTATTTTTCCTTCCCTGCTTGTCTACAGTTCGTTCAAACTTAACTTTTCGTTTAGTTTGATAAGGGTTCGATGAAGATTTTAATTGCAATCTAATTGGTGTACCTTCAAGTTTTAAATGTTTTCTGAAACCATTAATTAAATACCGTTGATAACTTTTTGGTAAGGCATCGGTTTTAGTGCCATGAATTACTATAATAGGTGGATTTGTACCGCCCTGATGAGCATAACGCAATTTAATTCTATGTCCTTTCACGACAGGAGGTTGATGCGATGAAACCAAATCAAATAATAAACGCGTTAATCTAGGAGTTTGAATATTTTTAAAAGCAGCCTCGTAAGCTTGATTTACTGATTTAAATAAATCACCTACCCCAGTTCCATGCAAAGCTGAAATAAAGTGTAATTTCGCAAAATCGATAAATGGAATTTTTAAATTTAATTCTCTTTTAATTTTTTCCCGCTGATAAGGCTCTAATCCATCCCATTTATTCACAGCTAATACCAAAGCCCTTCCTGCATCGAGAATAAAACCCAATATAGTAGCATCCTGATCAGAAATTGATTCCTGGGCATCTAATATCATTAACACAACATTAGCATCGTCAATGGCCTGCAAGGTTTTTATAATGCTAAATTTTTCTATTGCTTCTTTAACGCTTCTTTTTCGTCGAACTCCAGCAGTATCAATAAATGTATATTTAACATCATTTTTTTCAAACGGGATATAAGTACTATCACGTGTTGTTCCCGGCATATCGTAGATTACCACACGTTCTTCACCCAGAATTCTATTAACCAATGTTGATTTACCAACATTGGGTCGTCCAATAATAGCAATTTTAATACTATTATTTTTTGTATCTTCTTCTGTTGACACTATAAAATTTAGTGTCGGTAGTACTGAAGCCATTAGTGAACTAATACCTCGCCCGTGTGATGCTGTAATTGGATAAACGGCATCAATACCCAATGCGTAAAATTCAGCTGAAACACTATCTGCATCCTTGCCATCAATTTTATTTACAACCACAAAAAAGGACTTACCCATCTTTCTTAAACGATCTGCAATTTTTTCGTCATCGAATGATAAACCATCATTAGCATCTACCAGAAATAATACCGTATCAGCCTGGTCAACAGCCAACCAGGATTGTTTGGCCATTAACAAATCGATAGTTTTTTCTTCACCCGTTACACCACCAGTATCAATTACAATAAACGCTTTTTTATCATAGACTGCTTCGCCAAATTTTCGATCGCGCGTAACTCCAGGCATATCAGCAACTAAGGCATCCCGACTTTTTGTAAGACGATTAAATAAAGTAGACTTACCGACATTAGGCCTACCGACGATTGCAATGACTGGTTTCATGGCTTTTACAAAACAATTAAAGTGAAGTTTAACTACTTATAATAGAATCTATAAGTTTCAATCTGTAGTATACGCATGCATATCACCATAACGATTCGCTGCATACATAACATTATCAAATACAATAGGCACGGATAGAATATTTTTAACTTTTGAAACATGAGTATCAAAATAGTCATCAACATCATCAGCCGGGTAATCTGTTTTTACCTGTTCACCAATTCGTGCTCGTGATACTAATTTTCCATCACTGCGAGACAACCAATGTAAGTAACCATTAAAATCCCCTACAACCAATTGATCGTGAAATAATACCGGACCTGAAATATTTCTTCGTAGCAGTGCATCTTGCTGCCATAAAGTCGCACCATTTTTTCTATCTAATGCCCATACCTTGCTATTGGCATCAGTTACATATACTCTGAATGCGTCTACTTTAATATCGTTAAAAACTGACATATCACGAGCCCATACTATTTTACCGGATGTTAATTCTACTGCTGCCAAACGACCTTGAAATGTTGCTATATAAATCAAATCTTCTCTAATAACTGGCTCAATATTAATATCAATAATTCGCTCTATTTCAGTGCTACCACTAGGTAAAGAAATAGTCGTGTCCCAAATTACCCGACCTTTTTCTAATGTAAGGGCTATTAATTTACCATTATCAAAACCACTCAGCACAATACCGTTTACAATTACCGGCGTCGATGAGCCTCTTAAGGTTAGAACAGGTACAACCCTATTATAGAACCAACGTTGTACTCCTGTTTTAATGTCAAGACCGTATAAGAAACCATCAACAGTATTAAAAACAAGAAATCCATCTGCAATTGCAGGTTTGGATAAAATTTCACTGGTAAATTGTTGTTGCCAGACTATCTTGCGATCATCAAGCTGAGCCATTATTAACTCACCCTGACTTGTACCAAATATAATATTATTTTCATGAATTATAAATTGACTTGAAACTGGAAACTTAAAATCATGCTGCCAGTTAACGTCACCAGTTTTTTGATTAACCGATGATAGTATGCCTTCAAAATCTAAATAAATAATTGAACCCTGATACAGAGCAGGCTGAAATTTTAAATAATTCTCACCAACACCATTACCAAAGCGTTGTGCCCAGATTAATTTGATTTTAACGTGATTATTAAGTTTCTCTAACGCTGCAGGTGGTAAGACTGGAGATGGTGAAGATGCACACGAGCTTATAGCTGTAATAATGCAAAAGATATAAAAATTACGAAACATCATGATTTTTCAGTTTTTATATTTCCAGTCATAACAATATCATGTAATTTCATTTCAATGAATTCACGTTTCTCTTTACTGCGTATATTACTGGAAAGAGCAGATTGGTAGGCTTCTTTTGCTAAAGTAAACTCTTTCTTTGCGACATAAACATCGCCACGTAATTCATTATATTCAGTTTTAAAACTGCTATTGGAAACATTCTTAACTAATTCCAAAGCTTGATCAATTTGCTTATCGTTTAAAAAAATACGGGCTAAACGAATTCTAGCAATATGTTTAATTCCATCGTCGCTACTATTTGATAAAATCCAGTTTAATTTTTTAATTGCATCCGGATTTTTATTTTCATTAATTAATTTTTTCGCCATTGATAGCGCAGCGAGAGATGCATAAGGCGTACTGGAATAATCAAGCAAGATTTCAGACCCTGTTGCATAATATTCATCTGTTTTAGAATTAGCACTATCGAGCATAGTTTGATATAAATCTGATGCAGATTGTGATTGTTCAGCCTGGTACACCCCCCATTGCTTATAACCAACAATTGCAGCGATACCAACAATTAATCCGGTAATAACGGATTTACCATTTTCTTTCCACCACGTTTTTAATGCATCAAGTGTTTCTTCATCAGTCTCATATGTAGCCACGTTAAACCTCTATCTAAACTATTTTGTATTTACTAAAAAGTCACTTAATTGTTCAAGTTTAATTGCTGTTTGAGGAACATCCTCACGCAAATACTTGACTGTAACTTCATTTTTTGCGATTTCATCATCACCGATTATTATCGCTATTTTTGCACCACTTTTATCGGCTTTTTTCATCTGGCTTTTAAAACTACCACCGCCACAATGTAACTGAAGACGTAAATTTGGCACAGAATCTCGTAATTTCTCAGACAGTATGATACCCGATTTTTGAGCAGATTCCCCTGCCAAAATCATATAAATTTCAGGTAAAAATGCGGATTTTGCGATGTTTTTATCTGGAATCAGTGCAATTAGCCGTTCCAGACCCAGAGCAAATCCAACAGCCGATGTTTCCCGGCCACCCATTTGAGCCACTAACCCATCATAACGCCCACCAGCACAGACAGTTCCTTGCGCTCCGAGCTTGTCAGTAACCCACTCAAAAACCGTTTTGCTATAATAATCGAGCCCACGCACTAAACGCTTGTTTAACCGATATGAAATTTGCAATGAATCGAGGTATGCACATAATGAATTAAAATGTTCCCGTGACTCATCATCCAGGAAGTCATACAGTTTTGGGGCAGCTTCTATTAATGCTTGCATCTCAGAATTTTTGCTATCTAAAATTCGCATAGGATTTGATAACAGTCGCCGTTGACTATCAGCATCGAGTTGCTCATTATGTTCATTAAAGTATGTTACCAATACTTTTCGATACTCTGCCCTCGATTCCGGTGTTCCCAGACTGTTAATTTCAAGAGTTACATCCTTGTCTATCCCTAATTTTTTCCACAATTTGTGTGTAATCAATATTAATTCTGCATCAATATCAGGGCTGGAAATTCCAAAAACCTCGACCCCAAATTGAAAAAATTGTCGATAGCGCCCCTTTTGAGGTCGTTCGTGTCTGAACATTGGACCGTAATACCATAGACGTTGTTGCTGATTATGAATCAAGGAATTTTCGATGCAGGCGCGAACGCAACTTGCTGTTCCTTCTGGTCGTAATGTTAAACTATCACCATTACGATCCTCAAAAGTATACATTTCTTTTTCAACTATATCGGTGACTTCACCAATTGAGCGTTTAAACAATTCTGTTTTTTCAACAATTGGCATCCGAATTTCCTGATAACCATGCGATAAAACCAATTTTTTAAACACATTCTCAACAAACTGCCATTTGTAAGATAAATCGGGGATGAGATCATTCATCCCTCGAATGGCATTAATTATTTTCGGCATTACGTATTTCCTGTTGTAAATTCATATTTTTATTATTAATCACAAAATGCGCAATTTCTTTTATAGTGTATTTTGACTGATTAAATTCATTACCATTAACTGTAATTTTAACTGCCGGTGAATTCCCCAGTGTTACGGTAAAAGGTAATTTCCCTCTAAAATTTAAATTTTTTCCACTTTTAACAAAACGTGAAATTAATTTTTTCCCTGTTGCATCTTTAACTTGAGTCCATGAGTCATGCTCATAATACAGATTAATCAAATCTGGTTCATTTTTATTTAATTCTAAAGCCGTATTCTGTTTTTCGGAATGAATAGATGTTTTTTTGGAGCTTAAATCGATATTGACTTCCAACGAATTATTCACTGTTTCATATTGAATTTCAGGAGTTCTAGATTTAGTTGATTGAAAATAATCTACTATTAATGCCTTCAAATTTAATTGGGATTCAGCATAATATACTATCGTTATAAATGAAATTATAATTATTGGATAAATATAATTTATATTTATGTATTGTGTAATAGCTGATTTTTTCTTATAAATTATCGTATCTGGAATTATTTCAGGAACTTTCTTATCGCTCTCATCTAATCTAATATTTTCAAATTCTGCAAACTCTGATAACGCATCAAACAATTTAATATAATTACGAATATATCCTCTTACATAAGTCAATGACGGCATATTCCGGTAATCACCACTTTCCAGAGCTGCGATTAATGAACAATCCAGATAGAGCTGTCCAGCAACATCTTCAATACTATAACCGCGTGATTCTCGTAGATTTTTTAATTTAGTACCTAAACTTAAGCTCCTGGAATCAACTTCACTTTCAATTGATTCAGATACACTCATTATTCCAGGCCATCTTTTCCTTCAAGCTTATCTAACAATATCGCTTCTTCCGAATCCGGAAATTTCACTCTTAAAATAGTTGAATAACTTTCAGCTGCTTTTTTGTTCTTATACTTTCGCTCAAGTAAAAATCCAATCCATAAACTTTCAGGTGTTTGTCTTGCTAAAGCCAGATAACGTGCATAATAACGTTTTGCAGGTTTATACAAACCTGAATCAAAACTAATCTGTGTCATCCCTAATAATGACTTAGGAAGATTGTTATCCAGTTTTAAAGCATGCCTAAAATGTCGTTCCGCAAGGTGCATATTACCTCGTAATTGCTCACATAGACCCAGATTTTCATAAACTCCAATTTTTTCGGAATACAAAGGATCTTGTAACACGTCTGCAAATAATATAACTGACTGTTGATATTGTCCATTAGCGCAAAGAAATACACCGTAATTATTTTTAGCACGAGTGTATTCAGGATCCAGTGCTATTGCTTTTTTATAATGCTCATTAGCTTTATCCTTAACTTTTAGTATTTTCTGTAACTCAGCCATGTATAAATGAGCGACAGCATTATCAGAATCTTGTTCAAGAGCTTTCAATAGTTTTGAATTCGCTGTTTTAAAAGATCCTTTCTGTAAATACGCCAGCCCTAATTTTGCATTGATTAACGATGCTTTTTCTAAATCGGCATTTGATCTCTCTACTACTGCCACACAAGCAGAGATAAATAAAGTCATTAATAGTACAGATAATACGATTAAATTTTTCTTCATAACATTACTCTATAATTGTTATTGTTATTGTTATTGTTATTTTTTTTATTTTGAGTTCTCTTGGTACGATCCATCACTTTTCCAGCAAGTTGGCCGCAGGCAGCATCAATGTCGTCTCCTCGTGTTTTTCGAGTCATAGTAACTAGTCCAGCTTTCATCAGAATCTCACTAAATTTCTCAATAATATCTGCAGATGAACATTTAAAATCTGTTTGGGGAAATGGATTAAACGGAATTAAATTCACTTTTGACGGAATGTCTCTTAATAATTTAATTAATTCTCTCGCATGCGCAGGTTGATCATTAATGCCATCCAGCATAACGTATTCAAATGTTATTTTTCGTCGTGATTCATCCTGAATATAACGACGACAGGATTCAAGTAATATTTTAATAGGATATTTCTTATTAATAGGAACAAGTTTATCTCGCAGCGCATCATTTGGCGCATGCAAAGAAACGGCAAGACTAACATCACTATCTTCCTTTAATCTATCAAGTGCCGGTACTACCCCAGAGGTGCTTAAAGTAATTCGTCTTTTAGACAGGCCATAGGCATTATCATCCATCATGAGATCCATAGCCTTAATAACATTTTGATAATTTAATAAAGGCTCCCCCATTCCCATCAACACTATATTAGTAATTTTACGTGATTCACGCGGTATGCATGACATGGCATGATTTGCCAACCAAATCTGCCCCATAATTTCTGCTACCGTCAAATTTCGATTAAAACCTTGTTGTGCAGTTGAACAGAAAGTGCAATCTAGTGCACACCCGACTTGAGATGAAATACACAATGTGCCACGATTTTTTTCAGGGATATAAACGGTTTCAATACAGTTACCGCCGCCAACCTCTAACAACCATTTAATCGTGCCATCTTCTGATTTTTGTTCAGATGCTATCCGCGGGATAGCTATTTCAGCAATTTCATCTAATTTAATTTTAAGTACTTTACTAATATTAGTCATTAGTGAAAAATCACTAATACCAAATTGGTAGATCCATTGTAATAATTGCTGAGCACGAAATGATTTTTCACCTAAATCGCTAAAAAACAATTCAAGATCATGCTCAGAATAATCAAGTAAATTAACTTTATTTTTAACTTTTACATCAATCATTGCGGCTACGAGTTTGTTAAGTAGGTATCACTACGTTTAAGAATACGAATCTACTAGTTAACATTACATTAAATATAGTATATCTATTTTTAGTAAACTTATTGGTTAAATCATCACATATAGTGATTCAGGTATATTCTATACTGAGATGAAATTATCAGCATTAATAAGCATCAAGCTTGGTTGAGTGCCTTACACAGACTCTAACTAGTTGATAGTAAAGAAATAATTAAAAAGAGTAGTATAATAAGTCGGAAACTAATCTTTTTCGTTTATCCAGTGTAGTTGAATGGCTTCTAAAATTTTTTCACCACAATGCTCAGGATCATCATCAAAATCGGCCAATTGTAAAACCCAGTCTCGAAGATCGGTAAATCGAACCTGCTTAGGATCGATCTCCGGATGTAAGTCATCCAATTCTATTGCAATATCAAGTGAATCGATCCATTTTAATGACATAGATACCTCCTTAATGATTCTCTGAAACCATATTGATGGTATATTTTGGAATTTCGATTACAAGATCTTCATCACTTACAACTGTTTGGCAGCTTAATCGCGAATCCGGTTCCAGTCCCCAGGCTTTATCAAGTAAATCATCTTCGAGTTCTTCAATTTCATTTAATGAATCCAAACCTTCTCGGATATAAACATGACAGGTGGTGCAGGCACATGATTTTTCACAAGCATGTTCAATTTCAATACCAACAGATAATGCCGCATCACAAATGGTAGTCTTTGATTTGGGATCGATATCGACCACAGCTCCTTCGGGACATAACTCTTCATGTGGTAAAAATATTAACTTGGTCATATCTAATTCCTAAATTTTTTTCATTATTTTTAAATACTACTCGAACTCATCGAGTTTGTGTCCGGATAAGGCCTTATTGATATTCTTATCCATTCGACGAGCTGCAAAATCGCTTGTAATTTTATCTACATTTTCGATACTGTTTTTGATTTTTCGAGTATCGGAACCTTGCTTAATTTCTCGTAATTCTTTCACTGAATTTGTTATCACTTGTGTTTCTTCGTCAGATAGTAATTCTGCTCCATCTTCAGCTAATGCTGCTTCTATAGCCTCTATTACCCGCTCGGCTTCAACTTGTTGTTCTCGTAACATTCTAGCACTGACATCATCTTCGGCAAAGGTAAGTGAGTCACGTAACATTTGTTCAACTTCTGCATCCATCAGACCATAAGAAGGTTTGACTTCAATAGCACTTTCTACACCGGTAGTTTCTTCTCGTGCTGACACTGATAATAAACCATCAGCATCTACTTGAAATGTAACTCGAATTCGTGCAGCTCCAGCCACCATCGGTGGAATACCGTGTAATGTAAATTTACCTAATGATCGACACGCTGATACTAAATCACGTTCACCTTGTAACACGTGGATTGACATGGCTGTTTGTCCATCTTTAAATGTAGTAAAATCCTGTGCTCGAGCAGTCGGTATAGCCGTGTTCCGAGGTATTACTTTTTCTACTAATTCCCCCATTGTTTCTAAACCCAGTGATAAGGGTGTTACATCAAGTAATAATAATGCTTCATCAGGTTTATTACCGACTAATACGTCTGCTTGAATAGCTGCACCGATTGCCACAACTTTATCAGGATCGATATCAACTAATGGTTTAGTCTGAAAAAAATTCTCAACTTTTTGCCTTACTCTTGGCACACGGGTTGAACCTCCCACCATTACAACTTCATTTATTTCTTCAATACTTTTGCCAGCATCCCGTAAAGCACGCCGACAGGGTAATAGGGTTTTCTTTAATAACGGCTCAATGATGTCATGAAATTTATCCCTCGTTAGTAATCCCTGCCACTGCAATTGCTCAAATTCAAGAATTATTTCTACCGATTCATTTAATGTTAAATTTTCTTTAGCATCACATGCTTTTAGTTGTAAATAGCGTACCATCGATTGAGAAATCGGTTGTTCAATATTTGATTCTGTTATTAACCATTGAGCAATAGCGTGATCTAAATCATCACCACCTAATGCAGTGTCACCTGCAGTTGCCAGTACTTCAAACACACCTTTATTTAAATGTAAAATTGAAATATCGAAGGTACCACCACCAAAATCATAAATGGCGATTACACCATCTGCTTTTTTATCAAGACCATACGCTACTGCAGCAGCTGTTGGCTCATTTAATAAACGTAATACATTTAAACCTGCTATTTTACCGGCATCTTTAGTTGCCTGCCGTTGAGCATCGTCAAAATGAGCCGGCACGGTAATAACAACCCCATTTAAATCCCCCCCTAATGCTTGCTCTGCCCTTACTTTAAGCGTTTTTAATATTTCGGCTGAAACCTCAATTGCAGTTACATTCACACTTGAAGTTTTAATACGGGGAACCGATTTTTTTTCGCTATCAAAAGTATAAGGTATGCTACCACCGACAGATTTTATATCGTCAACACTACGTCCAATTAAACGTTTAACTGATGCAATAGTATTAACAGGATCACTGACTAATTGTTGTTTAGCTTCTAATCCGACAACCGGGGCTAAGTCTTTTTTATACTGAACAACTGATGGTAATAGGTGTTGATCGTGAGTGTCTGCAAGCGTCTCAGCCTGACCACTGCGAACAGTAGCAACGAGTGAATTCGTTGTTCCAAGATCAATTCCAACGGCTAACCGGTGTTGATGAGGTGCGGTTGCTTCTCCTGGTTCGCTTATTTGTATTAAGGCCATGCTATTGCAGTTACTTATGATAGTTGTTTATAATTTAATTACAGTGAATTCACTAAATCTTCTTCTAGCTCTTCAGCTTCGTGCTGTAGTTTAAATAAAAATTGCATTTCTTGAGTAATTTTTTTTGCGTTTAACAAATTCTGCTCTGATTGCTCTACAAATAATCCTGCTAATTCAGCCTGATCTTTTTTTAACTTTTCTCGAATGTTACCGAGCATCATATCAATACTGGCTAGTGCATCACTGCTATTTCGTATTGCTTCAAGTTTTTCACGTAATTCCATTTGCTCCATTAAGAACTCAGGATCCTGAATGGTTTCTTTTTCGTTATCAAATTTAATATTATTAATGTTTAAAAGATATTGTGCGCGATGTATGGGAGATTTAAGACAGCTATACGC
Organism: Gammaproteobacteria bacterium; assembly: GCA_048061315.1. Lineage (GTDB taxonomy): Bacteria > Pseudomonadota > Gammaproteobacteria > UBA6429 > Thiohalophilaceae > CAYQUC01. The sequence continues at coordinate 13,407 of JBGMRJ010000041.1, read as the reverse complement.
TTCATTAACATAGGTTGCTTTTTGTGCTGAAAGTAATTTTTCTCTATCGGAAGCATTCGCAAAACGATCAGGATGAACAGCTTTTAATAAATCACGATAGATCTCTGACAACTTTATTAAATCAATCTCGTAGCTGTTAGTAAAACCAAATAATTCAAAATAATTTTGAGACAAATCGGAACTCATAAGTGACAAAATAAAATCAACTTAAACGTTGAAGCTCTCACCGCAACCACATTCATCTTTTACATTTGGATTATTAAATTTAAATCCTTCGTTTAAGCCTTCTTTACCATAATCGAGTTCTGTTCCATCGACATATACAAAACTCTTAGGATCAACAAAAATAGTTACGCCATTAGATTCAAAAACTTTATCTGTTTCATCAGCGCTGTCAACAAATTCAAGAACGTAGGCCATTCCGGAACAACCCGTAGTTTTAACTGCGAGTCGTAAACCTTTACCTTTGCCTCTATTTTGCAAAAAATCTTTAATATGTTCAGCAGCAGTTTCAGTTAATGTTATTGCCATTCACGATTACCTGCTAATCTACTTTTTTTCTTTATAGTTGGAAATTGCTGCTTTGATGGCATCTTCCGCTAAAACTGAACAATGTATTTTAACCGGTGGTAATTCCAGCTCTTCAGCAATTTCAGTATTTTTAATCTGACCTGCTTCATCCAGTGTTTTGCCTTTTACCCATTCAGTTAATAATGAGCTTGATGCAATAGCTGAACCACAGCCATAAGTTTTAAATTTCGCATCTTCTATAATACCATCGTCACTAACTTTTATTTGTAATCGCATTACATCACCACACGCCGGAGCTCCAACCATACCGGTTCCAACATTCGCATCATCTTTATCCATGTTGCCAACATTGCGGGGGTTTTCATAATGCTCAATCACTTTTTCACTATATGCCATGATAACGTACCTCTTAGATTAACTTTACTTACAAATTTAATTTAATGTGCTGCCCATTCAATGGAATTAATATCAATTCCATCTTTATACATTTCCCATAATGGCGATAATTCTCGCAATTTAGAAATATTCTTATGAATCAATTCACTGGTATAATCTATTTCTTCTTCAGTTGTAAAACGTCCGATAGTAAACCGTATTGAACTATGAGCTAATTCATCATTGCGACCCAATGCGCGTAACACATAGGAAGGTTCCAGGCTGGCAGATGTGCATGCGGATCCAGAAGATACCGCTAAATCTTTTAAAGCCATAATTAATGATTCACCTTCAACATAATTAAAACTAACGTTTAAATTATGTGGCACGCGCTGCTCTTCATCACCATTTAAATATATTTCTTCAATATCTTTGAAACTGTTATATAAACGATCCCGTAACATTCGAATACGTTCATTTTCTGTGGCCATTTCTTCTTTGGCTAGTCGAAATGCTTCACCCATTCCGACAATTTGATGTGTTGCTAGTGTACCAGAACGCATACCACGCTCATGTCCACCACCGTGCATTTGTGCTTCGAGTCTTACGCGCGGTTTACGGCGAACATACAATGCGCCAATACCTTTTGGTCCATATACTTTATGAGATGCTAACGACATTAAATCAACTTTAAGTTGTTCCATATCAATCACCGTTTTACCGGGGCTTTGCGCTGCATCAACATGAAAAACAATTTTACGCTCTCGGGTAATCTCACCGATTGCTTTAATGTCTTGAATTACGCCAATTTCATTATTAACGTGCATGATTGATACTAAAATTGTATCTTCTCGAATAGCGGCTTTAAATTTTTCAATATCAATTAGACCACTTGGTTCAGGAGATAAATAAGTCACTTCAAAACCTTCGCGTTCTAATTGACGGCAAGTATCTAAAACTGCCTTATGTTCTGTTTTACAGGTAATAATATGTTTACCGTTCTTTTGGTAAAAATGTGCTGCCCCTTTAATCGCCAGATTGTCTGATTCTGTTGCACCTGAAGTCCAGATTATTTCTTTCGGATTTGCATTAATTAAATTAGCAACTTGAACACGAGCCGTTTCAACGGCCTGTTCTGCATTCCAGCCGAACTGATGTGAACGGGATGCCGGATTACCAAAATTGCCGTCCAGCGTAAGATATTCGCACATTAATTTTGCCACACGCGGATCAACCGGTGTTGTTGCTGAGTAATCCAGGTAAATCGGTGTCTTCATTTAAAACTCCAAACTAGCATTGACCATATGTTAAATAAACTTAATTTACCTATGGTTGCGACATAATCTTGTCGCAAAATTATAACATGTTAAGCAATATTCAAATATGTAATATTTAAGCCATATCTTCACGAACTTCAGTAACAAAAGCTGTATTTTCAGGATTTTGCGCTAAACCAGCATATTTATCCCCTTTTCGATCCACGAGATGCCCAAGACTAATTCCACTTAAAAACTGGAAGATTTGGTCACTTAAATCGGTCCATAAGTCATGAGTCAGGCACTGTGTTTCACCCTGACAGTTGCCTAAACCGCCACATTTGGTGGCATCAACCTTCTCATCAACAGCTGAAATTACGTCTGCAATAGCGATATCATGTGCTTCACGGCTTAACCGATAGCCACCGCCGGGTCCACGAGTACTATCAACCAGACTTTGTTTACGTAATTTAGAGAATAATTGCTCAAGATAGGATAAAGAAATACCTTGTCTTTGTGATATATCAGATAGCGTAATTGGTCCATCATCGTAATGTAATGCCAAATCTAGCATTGCAGTAACAGCATATCGTCCTTTTGTAGTTAGTCTCATGATTCCACCTGCCTAAATGTGAATTGTATTGTGAGAATTCGAATAGAATTATCACATAGAGTTACTTATAATATAAGTATTTCAGAATAAGCTAAATTATCAAACTTGAGTGTTTTAATCAAGTATGTTGATAAGCACAGTCTAGCAAAAACCAAGTAAATTAGTCAAGTAATATTGATTGGCGTATAATTCTACGATTCATCTTTTGGCGTTTCGGTTGATTGGATTTCTTCTTCTAAGTGATTAATTTTACACTGCTTTAGCTTTGAGATAAGTTCATCATCTAATTCAGCACCTAAAATTTTAATCGCCTCACACATGGATTTCATTTGATTATCCATAGCTTCAATATGATCGAGCATGGAATTAAATGCATGTGCTACAGGATCAGGCATTTCCTTAGTTGTACCATAGGCATCAAAACCAATTTTCTTGGCAAATTGGTTACGCTTATTATTATCTTCGGGTCGTTTTTGTACAATCCTGCCGGGTATACCCACAACAGTAGCGCCATCAGGAACTTCTGTAACAACGACAGCATTTGAGCCAATTCTTGCACCGACGCCGATTAATATCGGGCCTAATACTTTAGCACCAGCACCAACGACAACATTATCCGCCAAGGTAGGATGACGTTTGCCCTTCTGCCAACTTGTACCACCCAATGTAACGCCATGATAAAGCGTTACATCATTGCCTATTTGAGCCGTTTCACCAATAACGACTCCCATACCATGATCGATAAAAAATCGACGTCCAATGATGGCACCAGGATGAATTTCGATACCGGTAAGCCATCGGGAGGTTGTTGAAATTTGTCTTGCTAACAATTTCAGATTTGCATTCCACAACCAATGTGCCAATCGGTGTATTTTTATGGCATGCAAGCCCGGATAATTGGTTAACACTTCCAGGGTAGTTCGCGCCGCCGGATCACGATCAAATACGCATTGAATATCTTCTTTTAATCTTTTAAACATTAGCAGTTAAACTCGTTAAGCCTCTTTTCTGTATTTAGACTGAGCGGCACTAAGGATACCACGTAGTATATTTAATTCCATTTTATCCACACCCGAACGATTAAATAACCGTCTAATCCGGCGCATTAATTGCTTTGGATTATGTGGTTTGAGAAAGTTCAATTCTGTTAGTGCAACTTCAAAATGTTGATACAAACGCTCCATATCATCATTAGTCGCTAACGGAAATTCAGCCTTAACTTCCTCAACGGGAGAATCAAGGTAGGCCTTCATGTGGATTTCATAGCTCAACACCTGAATTGCTGCAGCAATATTAAGTGAACTGTAATCGCTACTGGCAGGAATATTAACAAGATAGTTACACCGCTCCAATTCCTCATTCGATAACCCGCTACTTTCCCGACCAAAGACCATCGCTACATTATTGGTATCCGGTTGACGTGCTAGCGACCACATTTTATCGGCCATTTCCCGTGGATTGAGCAATGGCCAGGGTATATCCCGTAATCGAGCACTTGCGCCAATGACAAATTCACAATTGATTAGAGCTTCTTCCAGAGTTTCAACCACAACAACATTTTCTAAAATATCAAGGGCGTTAACAGCCATTACCCTGGCCTGAACATCTGGAAATGATTTAGGTGCGACTAACCATAACTCCGTTAAATTCATGTTTTTCATTGCTCGAGCTGCGGCGCCAATATTGCCTGAATGACTGGTATTCACCATCACGACTCTAAATTTTTTATAGATATTCAAATTAAAGTAAACCATGTAACTTATTAAAGATGCTATTTTAACTAAATTTCTGAATTAAAACTGATATTAAAATTATATTTTTCGAATATTACATTTAATATGATAAAACAAAGTGAACCAATTATTAAAGACTGGTAAAATACCGCACTAGTGGAGTTTTCTCCTCGCTCTTTGACATTATATTTTACTTTTAGATAGGTCTTGCTATGCATCCTTTATTGAACATTGCTATTCGTGCGGCACGTAACGCCGGAGAAATAATTACACGCTCCGTCGATAGAATCGATAAACTAACTATTGAAAAGAAGGCTGCAAATGACTTTGTTAGTGAAGTCGATAGAAAGGCCGAAGCTGAAATTATAGAAGTAATACATAAAGCTTACCCTGAGCATGGTATTATTGCTGAAGAAAGTGGCATTCAAAAAGGAAATGATTTTACCTGGATTATTGATCCACTCGATGGCACCACCAATTTTCTTCACGGTTTTCCACAGTTTGCAGTTTCTATTGCCGTTCAAAATAAAGATCGCCTGGAACATGCAGTTGTTTATGACCCGATGCGCGATGAATTATTCACAGCTTCTCGAGGTGATGGAGCACAGTTGAATAACAAACGAATCCGAGTTTCACCACAAGTAAAATTAAATGGCGCATTACTCGGTACTGGATTCCCCTATTCCGATATGAAATATCTTGAACCGTACATGGGTATGCTTAAAAGCTTTATACCTGCCACAGCCGGAATTCGACGCGCTGGCTCAGCCGCTTTAGACCTTGCCTATGTCGCAGCAGGACGCATCGATGGATTCTGGGAGTTAGATCTCAATATCTGGGATATTGCTGCAGGCGCACTATTGATTCAAGAAGCTGGCGGTCTGGTTGGAGATTTAACAGGTGACAATAATTATCTTAAGTCTGGACACATCGTATGTGCTAACCCGAAGTTATTTAAAGCATTATTGCAAGAAATACGACCTCATCTAACTGAGGAGCTAATGTAAAACAAGCTCGGTAATACTAAAACTAATTGTGGATTTCAGAATAAATTACAACCATTACACTCAAGAAATCACTAAAATGTCCGAAGTTTAAACTAGAGATTCTAATTAAAGAGTAATCAATGGCTTCCAAGTTAAGTTTTTCAGCATTAACGAATTCCAAATCGTTAGAAATTAAAATGACAAATATTTTATCTTTTTATGAAGATTTGGCCAGTTGTCTTGCTTTTAAATCAGGTCCGGTCTGTTTCGAAGTGATTACGACAGAAGGACAAATACCAATAAATTCCACTGCAGAAAATATTGTTAAATTTGCCAAACCACTTCAAAGAAGTAATGATATAGTCAATTATTTAATTGAACGTGAACAGCGTCAATCGCTCTAACCCTCCATAAGTATATGATTTTATAAGATATTATTTAAGCTAGATTCATTGACCTACCCCCAAATTCCTGTAGAATTATACTAGCACTACTAAACTTTAAGATTCAATCATGCTGTTTTGATGACAATTAACTCATACTAACGAGGAGGGATGAATGTTACGAAGTTTGTGGATTGTCATTGCTCCACCACTATCAGTTTGCCGCTTTGGCTGTAATAGCTGTTGTGTGGCTCCAATAAGTGTATTCTGGATAGCTGGAATGATCGCTATTGCATATGGCTTTATTGGTGGTCCTGCTAATTTGCCGTCAATGAGTTGGATTACAGGAACACTGGGTATTATTCTCTGGTCAATCTCATCAGTTTGGGCCGGTATCACCTTATACGCGATTAACCATGATACTGATGCTCCAGAATGCAGTGGTAAATCCACTACTATTTGTCGAATAGTTCCTAATAAACAACCTGATGAATCCGATCCACTTGATGAAGTTGCCAAGTTTAAAGACGTAAGTTAATCCCGTATTTCCCTACAACCACGTTATATCCCATTTCATATTTTCCTGCAAGTAACTCGATTCAGCTTCAGTTCAGCTGCTTACCGCTAATATTAATTTCAAGAAACATGTTTATTTTATAGAGGAACAGAGATCATGAATATTAAAAATAAATTCATCGGCATAATTACAACAATAACAATTGCTACAACGGTAAATACTGCACAAGCTAAGCACGATAGCTATAACGAAAATAATTTTTTCTATTCAACGGCAAGAGTAATTAATGTTGAACCAATTGTTAAAAATGTACAAATATCTACACCTAAAAAAGAATGTTGGGAAGAAGAAATTTCTCGTCCGGAATACACTCATCATAATAATAACAGTGGCAATGTGATTTTTGGTGGACTGGTTGGCGGTGTTGTAGGAAATCAATTTGGTCATGGCAGAGGAAAAACCGCAGCTACCGTCGTTGGCTCAATAATTGGCGCAGCTGTTGCAAATGATATTACTAAAAATAACCATACTGTCACTCGTTCAGAGAGTGTTGATTATGAACACCGTTGTAGAGTAACTCATACTTCGTATACTGAAGAACGAATTGAAGGTTACTGGGTAACGTATCGATTTAAAGGTGAAATGTTCACGAATCGGTTTGATAAAAAACCGGGTAAACGATTAAAAATTAAAGTTCAGGTTACTCCTGAATTTCATTAAAAAATAGGATGGCTCTCTGTTCGCCTTCTCGCTATTTTAGGAGAAGGCTTTTTTAATTTTAATCAGCCATATGATCAGGGAAGTCTTCCTGATTCTTTTGATCAGCACCTTCTCTGGCAACTTCCATCAAGTTTTCTCTGGTAATACCGAGTGCAATCACAGTTGTGCCAGCAACATAAATCGAAGAATAAGTACCAATCACAACACCAACGATCAACGCAGTTGCAAAAGCATGAATTAATTCACCACCAAGAAAAAACATTGCGATCAACACTAATAATGTTGTCACTGAAGTCATTATCGTTCTGGATAAAGTTTGATTTAATGAAATATTAAAAATTTCAACTGAAGAGCCTTTTCGGATTTTACGAAAATTCTCCCGAATTCGATCAAAAACAACAATCGTATCATTCAAGGAATAACCAATCACTGCCAAAACAGCAGCTAATACTGTTAAATCAAAATTCAGTTGTAATACAGAAAAGAAGCCTACCGTAATTATAACATCGTGAATCAAAGCTGCTACGGCACCAAATGCAAATTTATACTCAAATCGAATCAACACGTATAACAGGATACAAACCAACGCAATTAACATCGCTAGACCACCATCGTCACGAAGCTCATCACCAACTTGTGCACCAACACATTCTTGTCGCCGCATCACCACACTTTCGTCTCCAGCAACTAGCACCGCAAGAACTCTATCGCTTACCGTAGATAGATCTTTAGCTGTATCATTCCCTGACTTATCACTTGCAGTTGCTGACCCACAACCTTTATCTGAATCTTTTTTATTGGCAGGAATACGAACTACAACATCTTTACTAGAGCCAAAGTGTTGAACAATAGCACTATTAAAACCACCTTTTTTAAGCTCAGAACGAACCTCTTTTAAATCAGCCGATTTAGTATAGCTAACCTCAAGTAAAGTTCCACCTGTAAAGTCCAAACCGAAATTTAAACCTCTCATTGCTATCGATGAAATTGAGCCTAAAATTAACAGGGTAGAAAAAATTATTGCAATCTTTCGATGCCCCATAAAATTAAATTCGGTTTGTTTTTTAAATATTTGCATATTTATACTTCCTATTTACTAATTATTTATTAGTAATGATTAATTTCTGTATTAAATAGATAATGTTTTAATTCGTTTACCGGACACAAACAAATTAACTACTGCCCGAGTTCCCATAATGGCTGTGAACATCGATGTTAAGATACCGATTGATAATGTAATCGCAAAACCTTTAATTGAACCCGTTCCAAAAACAAATAATACAACTGCTGCTATCAATGTCGTTATATTAGCATCAGCAATGGTAGTCATTGCTTTAGCATAACCCGCATTAATACTCGCTTGAGGTGAGTTACCATTTCGAAGTTCTTCACGTATTCGTTCGAATATTAGAACGTTGGCATCAACAGCCATACCAATTGTTAACACGATACCTGCAATACCCGGCATGGTTAATGTAGCTTGTATCATTGATAATACCGCGACAATCAACACTAAATTAAGTGACAAAGCTAAAGTCGCTACAACACCAAAACCCCGATACCAGATAATCATAAAAACAATAACCAATAACAGGCCAATTGCTACTGATAATGTACCCTGCCTAATATTATCCTTACCCAGACTTGGGCCGATAGTGCGTTCTTCAACAATACTAATTGGTGCGACTAATGCACCAGCGCGTAACAACAATGCCAGATCAGATGCTTCTGCCTGACTGTCTAAACCGGTAATTTGAAAGTTTTTGCTGAATACACCTTGTATCGTGGCGATATTAATAACTTCTTCAATTTTAAATTTTTTAATTTTGAATTCTTTATCGGTGCAGCTTTTTTTCTCTCGAACCGTTTTATATTCAATAAAAACAACCGCCATTGGTTTTTTCAAATTCTTTTTAGTGGTTTTCATCATGCGTTTACCACCTTCTCCATCAAGCGTAATACTTACGGATGGACTACCACTGGTTTGATCAAACCCAGCACCAGCATTAGTGATGTTTGAACCACGAATAATTAAACGCTTCTTGAGTAATACAGGTCTTTTCGTATTACGTTCATAATACAAACGAGTACCAGTAGGAACACTACCCGCAACAGCTGCTGCAACATCGCTTTTATCTGATTGCATGTAAAACTCTAACGTCGCTGTAGCACTCAGTATTTCTTTTGCACGTGCACTATCCTGAATACCCGGTAGCTGAACAACAATTCTATCGACGCCTTGCTGGGTGATAACCGGTTCAGATACACCTAATTCATTTACCCGATTACGTAATGTTGTAATATTTTGTACCAGAGCATTTTTTTTCTTTTCAACCAACGTTTCCGGTTTAATTACCACATGGAGTTCGACAGTATCACCTTTACCTTCTGTGATAATCAGGTCTCGAAATTGTTTTTCTAATTTAGGAAACGCTTCATCACGAGTGGCGATTGAATCAAACAGGATGGTTATATCATCAGTTGTTTGACGAACAGATTTATAACGAATGTCTTTTTTACGAAGATCAGTACGAAAATAACTGCGTATTTCACTGGCGTAGTTAGTATAAGATTGTTTAACAACTTCATCCATTTCGACTTGCATCAGAAAATGCAAACCACCGCGTAAATCGAGGCCAAGGTACATTGGTAAAGCATTAAAAGATTCTAACCACTTTGGCGCTGCACTCGTTAAATTTAATGCAACGGTATAATCTTCACCTAATTTACAGGCAATAAAGTCGTTTGCTTTGAGTTGATCTTCAACGTTATTAAAACGGGCCAATAATTGGTTATTGACAAGGGAAAATTCTTTAACAGGAATATTTGCACCTTTTAACATTCCTTCAACTTGCTGCTGTGTTCCAATATCCAGTTTGGCATTTTTTGATGCTGTTATTTGCAACGCAGGATCAGTACCATAAATATTTGGTAAGGCATAGAGTGCACCAAGCAAAAGTACCACTACAATAATAAGATATTTCCACCAGGGATACTGATTTAACATACTAAAATTTTCCCGTTATCCATTCAAACAAACATCATAAGGATGCTTGTTGTAAATTAAAGTTATAATGATTTACGCTTTTAATCTTTAAGAGCAGCTTTAATGGTGCCTTTAGGCAATACAGTTGTTACTGCTGATTTTTGCATCCGAATTACTACGTTATCTGCAAATTCGACTGATACGTAGAGATCACTAATCTCAAGCACTTTTCCTAACATGCCGCTATTGGTAATTATCTCATCACCCTTGCCAATGGCAGCCACTAGATTTCGATGCTCTTTCGCACGCTTTTGCTGAGGACGAATCAGTATGAAGTAAAATAATGCAATCATACCGCCAAAGAATAATAATGTACTTAGTGGACTCTGTGCTGCATCCGTAGCGGCCGTACCTGCTTCAGCTATTGCTTCTGAAATAAAGAAATTCATTGATTTAAACCCTTTTTATTTACCATCGAAAATTTGGGTATTATGCCACAGGAGGCACAGGAAGTTCGCGTTTGTGGTAAAAATCCGCAATAAATTCCTCCATTTGGTGGCTTGATATGGCATTCCGTAGCCCCAACATTAGATTTTGGTAATAAAACAGGTTATGAATGGTATTCAGGCGCGCTCCAAGAATTTCGCGGGTTTTATCAAGGTGCCGTAAATAAGAGCGGCTGTAATTCTGGCAGGTATAACATTCACAATCGTCATCAACTGGTCCAGTAGCATCAGTATGTTGACTATTTCGAATACGAACAACGCCCTTGCTGGTAAATAAATGACCATTTCGCGCATTACGGCTCGGCATAACACAGTCAAACATATCAATCCCGCGTCTAACGCCTTCCACCAGGTTCTCCGGTGTACCAACACCCATCAAATATCGGGGTTTATCAGAAGGCATAGCAGGACCCAATTCATCCAGAATACGGTACATATCCTCAACGGGTTCCCCAACCGACAAACCACCAATGGCATAACCATCGAACCCAATGTCAGTTAAACCTGCTAATGACTGTTGTCGTAACTCTTCAAACATACCACCCTGTATAATTCCAAATAAGGCATTTGGACTCATACCATGGGCATCTTTACTTCTTTTAGCCCAACGTAGTGACAATAACATTGATGCTTCTACTTCATCACGTTCGGCAGGAAAAGGCGTGCATTCATCAAAAATCATAACAATATCTGAGCCTAGTTCACGCTGAACCTGCATCGATTCTTCTGGCCCCATAAATACCGCACTACCATCAATCGGTGATTTAAAGTGAACGCCCTGCTCGGTTATTTTTCGTAACTTACCCAGGCTCCATACCTGAAATCCACCAGAGTCAGTTAATATCGGACCGGACCAATGCATAAACTCATGCAAGCTACCGTGTTTTTGAATGATTTCCGTACCCGGTCGCAACATTAAATGAAAAGTGTTTCCCAGGACAATCTGGGCACCCATGGCCGTTAACTCCTCAGGCGTCATGGCTTTTACTGTGCCATAAGTACCGACCGGCATAAACGCCGGGGTATCAACAACACCACGCTGAAATTGCAATTGACCCAAACGGGCATTTTGATCTGTTGTTAGTAATTTAAAATCCATAATCTATATTTAAAACGATACAATTAGTACTACTGATTAATATAAGTGTCGATAAACATCGCATCACCATAACTGAAAAAACGGTATTTTTCCTTAATAGCATGTTGATAAGCCTGTTTAATATTATCGATTCCGGCAAATGCTGAAACAAGCATTAATAATGTCGATTCTGATAAATGAAAGTTCGTTATCAAAGCATCAACGACATTAAAGTGATAACCCGGATAAATAAAAATATTTGTATCACCGTTAAATGGTTTTAATTCTCCTGATAAAGCCGCAGTTTCCAGACATCGCACACTGGTTGTGCCAACAGCGATGACACGTCCACCATTTTTTTTTGTTTCGCTAACTTTAGTGCAGTTTGCTTGTGTTACTTCAAGCCACTCCAGGTGCATTTCATGATCTTCAAGTTTATCGGCTCTAACAGGCTGATAAGTTCCTGCACCAACATGCAAGGTTACATAAGTAGAATCAACTCCCTTATCAGCTAAGACAGATAGCAATTCGGTAGTAAAATGCAAGCCGGCAGTCGGTGCCGCTACTGCCCCGGCAACATCAGCATAAACTGTTTGATAGCGTTGTAAATCTGTTTCAGTATCACTTCGTGATATATAAGGTGGCAATGGTATATGTCCACTGGTAGACAATAATGTCATTACATCAATATTGTGCTGTTCGTCCTTATTATGAAAAACATTTAAAATAAAAAATTGTCCATCCCGACCGGTAACTTCAACTTTATACTTATCATCGATTATGATTAGGGTTCCAATCGCAGCCGATTTATTAACACGCATTTGTGCAATAAATGTTTGATTGCTGACAATCCGCTCAACAACGATTTCAACTTTACCGCCTGTTTCTTTAAATCCGTATAACCTGGCCGGAATCACCTTAGTGTTATTTAATACCAGCAAATCACCTTCGTTTAAAAAATTGGGTAATTCATTGAAATAACCATCTCGCAATACTGCAAAATTATTATTTTCTCCACCTGCACTAACGCACAACATACGGCTTGCATCCCGTTCCGGGCAAGGATATTGAGCAATAAGCTCTTCAGGTAAATCAAACTGGAAATCAGTGCGTCGCAACATAGGCCGAATTTTAACAGAATTCATAATGCCCGACATTGCGCAAATGAATCTTATTAAGCTGTTCTTGCTCTAGTATATTCTGGAGGCTTTACTTATAATAGCAAACTTGACTATCAACCCGATTTATTTGGGCAACTATGGCGGCGTGGTGAAATTGGTAGACACGCGGGATTCAAAATCCCGTTGGGGCAACTCAGTGTCGGTTCGAGTCCGACCGCCGCTACCATCAATTATTCAAAAAAATTAAACATTAATTTAAAGTCACAACTATTTCATATCAATATTAATATTGATATCACTTGATGGGACACTCACGGGATATTCAATATGGCAACGATTGAAAGACTTATTTTAAAAAAATGGTAAGGTTTCTTTTCAAGCGCAAATTAGTTGGTCACAAGTCTGATCTGACTGACAAACCAAACTAATATTTAATTCTCCCACCGTACAGAAATGTACATAATTCACAAAATGGAAAATTAAATGAAACCTACTGCTCTACTTCGAGTCAATCAATTCTGTGAAGAAAATGAAGACTTTTCTCAAGGGGCAATACGATGGTTAATCCATAATTCCAATAACAACGGTTTGGAGCACGATTT
>JBGMRJ010000040.1:23836-24993 GCA_048061315.1 Gammaproteobacteria bacterium | reverse complement strand
CATCTCCCAGGCGTTACCTGGCACTTTACCCTATGGAGCCCGGACTTTCCTCCAGATGTTAACACCTGGCGACTATCTTGGCCGACTCGGAGGTGATTTTAAACCAAAAATCTATTTGCCGCAAAGGCGCAAAGGAAAAGAAAAATGAGTGTTTATTCGTAGTGCTAATCTAATTTTAAATCTGAGTTAGAATCTGAGAAATTAGAAATCTTAAAATAGGCTTTTCTTGGCGTTCTTGCGCGTTTGCGGCCAAAAATTAATTTTTAATCTTCCTGTTTTTTCAGCTTTAATGCCTCGGTATATAAAGCGTTCTTTGCCGATCCGGTGATTTTGGCGGTTAAACTGGCGGCTTTTTTAATACTTAATTCAGTCATCAGTAATTTCAGGATAGTGACATCGGCCGTACTAATTTCCTGACTTTTCGGTGTTTTATGCCCCTTAACTAATAACACAATTTCGCCTTTTTGTTGGTTTGGGTCCGCTTTTGCCCAATTATAGAGGTGCTGTATTTCGTCTAGCCGAATGGTTTCAAATGATTTAGTCAGTTCACGGGCTAAACAGATCTGTCTGCTGGGTTCGAAGACCTGTAGCATGGTGTCAAGGCAGGCTAATATTCGGTGAGGCGATTCGTAAAATATAGAAGTGGCTTCGAGTTCTTTAATGCTTTCCAGAAGTTCGTGTCTGGCGAGTTGTTTTGCAGGGAGAAAGCCGTAAAAACAAAACTTATCCGATGGTAATCCGGATGCGGATAGTGCGGATATTAAAGCTGATGGCCCGGGTATTGGAATAACACGAATTCCTTGTGCTTTCGCTTGTTGTACTAATATATAGCCAGGATCACTGATTAACGGCGTACCGGCATCGGATATTAAGGCAATTGAATGGCCATTCTTGATAAACTCGAGAAGTTTGGAATGTGCCGTAGTCTCGTTATGATCGTGTAAAGCAGTTGTTTTAGTGCTAATACCATAATGAGACAATAATTTACGGCTATGACGGGTATCTTCGGCAGCAATTAAATCAACTTTTGATAAAATCTCGATTGCACGATGCGTGATATCCGTTAAATTACCAATTGGCGTTGCAACGATATATAAATAATTATTTTCATTTGACATCGTATTACACCATAATACTAATCTTCCAAAGGAAGATTA
>JBGMRJ010000040.1:0-23736 GCA_048061315.1 Gammaproteobacteria bacterium | reverse complement strand
GAAGATTAAACACATTTAGTTAATTAGATATTTGTCTCACTATACTATGAATAAACACGTTATCATATTCCCATGACTATGCATAAAAAGTATTTAAATAAAAATAACACATTAAACAGCTTTCTGGTTCTGCTACTAATTATATCTGTAGTTTTTATACAATCCTGTGCCGGCCCCCAAACATCCGAAGAGGGTATTAGTGGCGACATTAAAGAAGCAGAAAACTATTTATCTGAACAAAAATACCTAGAAGCCGCAAAACTATTTACTACGATCGCACAACAAACCTCATCACCTCAATATGAAGAGTTGATGTTACGAGCCAGCTCATCACTGGCAAAAGCAGGACAGACTGCACAGGCTATTCAAATACTCGATTCGCTTGAAATAGGTGAATCATATCCTAAACTGCAATTTTATTTACAATTAACAAAATCACAAATTGCAATGCGGGAAAGACAGGTAAATCTGGTATTATCACTACTGAATTCCCCACCAGAAGATATTGCAGATCACTATCTGGCCGATTTTTATTTACTTCGCGCGCGTGCTAATTCAATGAATAGTAACCGCCTCGCGACAGCCACAGAACTGGTTAAAAGAGAAAACTATTTACATTCAGAAAAAGAGATTCGAGCAAATCAACAAGCAATCTGGAATTCCTTATCCGTTTTATCGGAACGAGCATTGCAGCAACTTCGAATTTCACCTCCACCGGATGTTCTCAGTGGCTGGATGCAATTAGTTGAAATAGCAAAAAAATATCAACTACGACCAGTATTGCTAAAAGAAAAAATTCAGCAATGGCGAGCCAGTTATCAAAACCACCCTTTAACGCCTGATCTCATTGCCGGATTACTCGAGCGAAAAGCAGAAGATGTTGCCTATCCTAAACATATAGCGTTACTTTTACCCTTAAATGGCAAATTCTCAAAAGCTGCTGAAGCTATTCGTGATGGTTTTATGGCTGCCTATTATCAGAACAAATCAATTACCCATTTAAAAATTCGCATCTATGATTCCAGCTCCTTTACTAACGATATTCTTAAGTTATATGAAACCGCAAAAACAAATGGTGCTGAATTCGTAGTAGGCCCACTGAACAAAAAAGCTGTCAATTTATTAGCAGAACAGGATTCTTTACCGTTACCCACTCTGGCATTAAATTACAGTAAACAGGTTGAATCACCTCCTATTAATTTATATCAATTTGGTTTATCCCCGGAAGAAGAAGCCGTTCAAATTGCCGAACGTACCTGGCTTGATGGTTATATATCTGCTGCTGCATTAGTGCCATCAGGCCCCTGGGGTGAACGGGTATTCCTGGCATTTAAAGAACGTTGGGAACAGCTCGGTGGCAGAATCACCGAATATCAAACCTATAACGCATCGGCGAATGATTACACCATTCCGATTCGCATGTTATTAAATATCGATGAAAGTCGTGAACGTTATCGTGCCATAAGAAGACTGGTGAAACAAAGTATTAAATACACACCTCGTCGTAGACAGGATATTGATTTCATTTTTCTAGGAGCTTACCCAAGACAAGCACGGCAAATAAGACCGCAATTAAAATTTTTTCACGCAGCAAAACTACCAATCTATGCAACCTCACATATATTCACCGGCAATTTAAATCCTGAAATGGACAGGGATATGGATGGCATTATCTTCGGTGATATGCCCTGGGTTTTATCTGAAAACAGTACTAATAATAGTATCCGTTCAGAAATAGATGAATATATAACAAGCTCTGGAAAACAATTACAACGACTCTATGCTCTCGGAATTGATGCCTTTAATATTATTGCTGCAATTAATCCCTTGAAGACATACTCCTATGAGCGCTACGATGGTGAAACGGGTAGTCTTAGCATTAATGAACAAAACAGAGTCAATCGACAATTAACCTGGGTTCGATTTAGAAGTGGTCAGCCTACGCTGCTGGATAACGATATACAATAATGTTTTCTACTACAACTAAACAGAATTTGCATACCAGGGAAATTGGCAATATTACCGAAGATATCGCCTTACAATTTTTAGAAAAAAATGGTTTATTACTGATAACTAAAAATTTTAATAGCAAAATGGGTGAAATCGATTTAATCATGGAAGAAAAAAACACGCTTGTTTTTATCGAGGTTCGATACCGCAAAAATACTAATTATGGTTTACCAGAAGAAACGGTTGGTTATAAAAAACAAACAAAAATACAAAAAACGGCACTGCTATTTATTTCGAAAAATCCCAGATATAAAAATATTCAACCGCGATTTGATGTGGTAGCAATGACTCCCGATAATAAAACTAGTGGTAATAATATGTCGATTAACTGGATTCAAAATGCATTTTAAATTATTAAATTAACGTAACGAAATTATGACTATTGAAAAAAATATTACCCGCTTATTTGAGGATAGTATTGATACTAAAAAAAATTCAGTATCAATACTATCACCTAAAATTGCAGCAGCAACTAAAATAATGTCCAATGCCATAAGCTCTAAAAATAAAATTTTAAGTTGTGGTAATGGTGGTTCGGCTGCCGATGCACAGCATTTTTCAGCTGAACTAATTTGCCGTTTTGAAATGGAACGCCCCGAACTCGCGGCAATTGCGTTAACAACAGATACCTCGGCCATAACCGCGATCTCAAATGATTATTCTTTTGATAAAATTTTTTCTAAACAAATTCTAGGCCTGGGATTAAAAAATGATGTACTACTGGCAATTTCAACCAGTGGTAACTCAAAAAATATTATTGAAGCGATTAAAGCCGCTCACACAAAAGAAATGACTGTCATAGCGCTAACGGGAAGAGATGGCGGCAACATTGCCGGGCTACTTAAAAATAACGATGTTGAGATACGAGTACCTTCCGATGTAACCGCCCGAATCCAGGAAGTGCATTTATTAGCTATCCATTGTTTTTGTCATCAAATCGACCATATATTATTTTCAAAATGAGTATTGAGATAACATCTGCGGTAAACACTTTATTACAGCAATTAAAAAAAAACCTAAACACGAATCAAATATTGACTGAAGAAAGTGATCGTTGGTCGTATGGCTATGATAATAGCCGCCGTCAGGCTCTGCCCGATTTAGTGTTATTACCTGAATCTCACGATGACGTACAAAAGATCGTTACCTTGTGTAATGAATTTAAAGTCCCATTAATTGCTCGTGGACGTGGCACCGGAACGACTGGTGCGACAGTACCAATTGGTGGCGGTGTTATATTGTCTACCGAGCGTATGAATTCGATAATTGAACTCAACTCAGAAGATCGTTATCTGGTAACGCAACCCGGTGTAACAAATCAAACAGTGCAAAATAAAGCCGCTGAAATAGGATTTTTTTGGCCACCGGATCCTACCAGTTCGGAATACTGTACCATTGGAGGAAATTTAGCCTACAATTCGGCAGGACCTCGAACGTTAAAATACGGTACGCCACGTGAAAATGTTCTGGGTTTAAGAGCTGTTATTGGAACCGGTGAGGAACTACGAACCGGTGTGTTCACTACGAAAGGCGTTGTGGGTTACGATCTGACAAGACTGCTTATTGGCTCAGAAGGTACTCTGGCTATCATTACTGAAGCCACCTTAAAATTAACCCCTATCCAGAGTCCTATTCGAACTTTCCAGGCTTTGTATAAAAATATTGAAGATGCGACGAAAGCTATTGTTGCAATCATGTCTCAATCAATCACACCACGCGTTCTTGAATTCATTGATCACAACGCTATCAATATGATTCGGGACTACTCCGATATTGAATTACCGAAAGATGCTGGTGCACTATTAATGATTGAAATTGACGGCCCTTCCTCAGAACAAGATAAATGTGTAACCAGTATAGTTAATAGTGCTACAAATGATGGCCTGCTTTCAATAAAAACTGCCGAGTCAAAAGAAGAAACAAATGCACTATGGGCTCTACGAAAAGCGTTATCACCAGCACTTCGTAAAATTTCACCGAAAAAAATTAATGAAGATGTTGTCGTCCCAATATCCAATCTACCAATATTAATCGCGGGGCTTGAAAAATTATCAGAAAAACATTCGATTCCAATTGTAAATTTCGGCCATGCCGGTAATGGTAATATACATGTCAATTTATTATACGATCCTGATAATGAACAACAATCGAAACGGGTACACGATTGCCTGGATGACGTTTTTGATCTGGTTTTAAAATTAAAAGGCTCTCTGTCAGGAGAACACGGCGTTGGTCTTGAAAAACGCGACTACATAGCCCGAGAACTCGACCCTGTTTCATTACGCTTAATGCATCAGTTAAAACAACAATTTGATCCTAATGACATATTAAATCCAAAAAAAATGTTACCTGAAAACTAATACGATAATAATCAATCAAAATTAAATTAAATTAAATTATTTTACAATCGTCAAACTCGGTTTTGAAGTTTCTTTCTTTTTAGAATTATCAGGATCATCCGGTCCATCATCTTCCTCGGTATTGAATACCATTCCTTTACCATTTTCTTTGGCATAAATTGCCATACAAGCTTCGATTGGGATATAAATACTGTTTGGTTTTCCACCAAAGCGAGCATTAAATGATACTGCGTCATTATCCATAATCAATTGCTGAATTGCACCAGGAGATAGATTTAATACTATTTTACCATTATCAACATAGTCAACCGGGACTTGAACATTTTCATGTTCAGCATTAACCAAAAGATGGGGAGTTAAATCATTATCGACGAGCCATTCATTTATAGCCCGTAACAAATAAGGTCTACTCGAGTTCACAATCTTACCGGATTAAGATCGCATTTCTTTTTCAATTTCACTTAAACTGGTTTGAAAAGATTCTCTTTCGAACATTTTTTCGGAGTAATCTAACATTGCTTTTGCTTGCGCTGGCAGAACAATTCCTAACGATGGTAATCGCCAGAGTAATGGTAGTAAAGCACAATCGATCAGAGTAAATTCATCACTCATAAAAAATGACTTTTGTTCAAAAATCGGTGAGATAACCGTTAAACTATCACGTAGACTTTTTTTATTATCATCAGTTAAATTATCGAGCAAACTATACCAGTCACGAAAAATACGGTGGCGCATTAATTTATTTTGACTTCGCTGAACCGGATCAACAGGCATTAAAGGAGGATGTGGAAAACGCTCATCAAGGTATTCCATGATGATTTCATGTTCATACAGAACTAAATCCCGATCTACCAGTGTTGGTACTTCGTTATAGGGATTTAAATCTTTTAAATCTTCGGGCGTATCTGAACCGACAACTTCAATTGAATTGTAAGTAATGCCTTTTTCAGCTAATACGATTCGAACCATATGACTGTATGCACAGTCAGAACCAGTATATAGCGTTATAACAGAACGACGATTGGCAACCTGAGCCATAAATTACACCTTTTTATACAAGTGATAAAAACAAAAAAACGATCTAGAGTATTCTAACATCTAGATCGTTTGTAACCAGTTTTGAAAATTACAAAATAATTAATGAATGTCTTTCCAAAACTCTTTTTTCATTGCGTATGACACTATTAGTAGAATGAATAAATAAAATAATACCCATACACCTAATGCTTGACGTTCCATTTTAGCCGGCTCACCAATATAATCGAGAAACGCCACTAAATTTTTAACATCATTATCATATTCAACTTTTGTTCGAGAACCTTTAGTCAACTCTTTGTAACCTACGATAATTTTAACTTTCGAACCATCATTAGCTTCATGATCTTCCAAAATTGCTTCTTTCGTACCTTCCAATTCCCATAAAACATGCGGCATTCCAACATCTTTAAATGTTGCATTATTTACGCCAAAAGGTCGGGACTCATCAACATAAAAAGTTCTGAAATACGTGTATAACCACTCAGGACTTCTTGAACGTGCAATCACAGATAGATCCGGTGGAGTTGTTCCAAACCAGTTTTTAGCATCGTCCTCATCCATAGCAATTTCCATGGTGCTGCCAATTTTATCACTAGCAAACATTAGATTTTTTTCTACAAGCTCGGCACTCATGTTCAAATCAACGGCCATACGGTTATAACGCATGTATTTTGCAGAATGACAACTTAAGCAGTAATTGACGAAAATTTTAGCTCCTGCCTGAAGTGATTCTTTATTGTTTAAATCAATATCGACTTTATCAAGATGAACTCCACCACTGGCATTAGCAAGCATTGGTAGTAACGCAAAGACAGTAATAATTAATATTTTTTTCATTATGATGTCACCCTTTCAGGTACTGGCTTGGTCTTATCAATTTTTGTATACCAAGGCATTAAAATAAAGAATGCAAAGTAAATAACACTGAATCCTCGTGCAAAATTCGTAAACAATGGTGTTGCTGGTTGAGTACCTAGCCATCCCAATGCAAAAAAGCTGATTATAAACAGTGTTAATGCGCCTTTATATATTCCACCACGATAGCGAATTGATTTTACAGGACTACGATCCAACCAAGGTAGTAAGAATAACACTACAATCGCACCGCCCATTCCAACAACACCAAAGAACTTATCTGGTACAGCTCTTAAAATTGCATAGAATGGCGTGAAATACCATAAAGGTACAATATGTTCTGGTGTCTTTAAAGGATTAGCTGGTATGAAATTATCTTTCTCAAGGAACCATCCACCTAATTCTGGAGCAAAAAATACAATGACAGAGAAGAACATCAAAAAGACCACTACCCCAACGATATCTTTAACAGAGTAATAAGGATGGAAAGGAATACCATCTAGTGGTATGCCATCAGCACCTTTGGTTTTTTTAATTTCAACGCCATCAGGATTATTCGAACCGACTTCATGAAGCGCTATGATATGCGCAACAACTAAACCAAGTAACACTAAAGGTAAAGCGATTACGTGAAAAGCAAAGAAACGGTTTAAGGTAGCATCGGAAATCACGAAATCACCTCGAATCCACAACGCTAACGGCTCACCAACCCATGGAATCGCACCGAATAACGAAATAATCACTTGGGCACCCCAATAGGACATTTGTCCCCATGGTAATAAATACCCCATAAACGCTTCTGCCATTAATGCCACATAAATGAACATGCCAAATATCCAGATTAATTCACGTGGTTTTTTATAAGAACCGTAAATTAAACCTCGAAACATATGGAGATAAACTACGATGAAAAATGCAGATGCACCAGTAGAATGCATATAGCGAATTAACCATCCCCAATTCACATCCCGCATGATGTATTCAACAGATGCAAATGCTAATTGAGCATCAGGTTTGTAATTCATGGTTAAAAATATACCGGTTACAATTTGTAACACTAAAACCAATAATGCTAATGAACCAAAAAAATACCAAAAATTGAAATTTTTGGGAGCATAATATTGAGCCATATGGTCATTCCACATTTTTGTCAGTGGAAAACGATCATCAACCCAACCTACAAAGGCAGTTAACTTATCCATTATGCGACTCCTTGATCTATGCCAATTACAATAATTGACTCAGATAAATATTTATGGGGTGGTACTACTAAATTAGATGGCGCTGGTACACCAGAATAAACACGTCCGGCCAGATCAAATTTTGAACCATGACAGGGACAAAAGAATCCACCAACCCAGCTTTTACCTAAATTGTTTGGTTTACCTAAAGGGATATAAGTAGGGGAACATCCTAAATGAGTACAAATACCGACCAATATTGCATTTTCAGATTTTTGTGATCGATATTTATCAGCTGCATAAGCTGGTTGTTGATCGGTATTTTTAGAAGCGGGATCTAATAGAACATCACTAGCCGCTAATTTTTCCAGATCTTTTAAATTTTGTGCCGATCGTCGAACAATCCACACTGGCTTACCGCGCCACTCAATAACAACCCTGCCGCCTGGTTGTAACTTACTTATATCGGCTTCTACCGGCGCACCTGCTGCTTGAGCTCGTGCACTAGGCATCCATGAAGAAATAAATGGAACTGCAACTGCGCCAACACCAACGGCACCAACCACTGTCGTTGCTGCAGTCAAAAACCGACGTTTACTATTATCAATGTTATCTGTACTCACCGACTAATCTCCCGATGTCAGAGGTGGTAAATGTTGTTTGTTATCCATATAAACAAGACTCCAAGTATTTACCTATATTAGAAAATTGGAATATTATAAAAATACCCTTTAAATTTGGGCGTATTGTGTCGTATGTCTCTAACATCGTCAAGCGATAGTTTATTTAAATGATTAAATTCAAATACTTAAACAGGATTATCGATATCAACAAAGTAATTATTGAGTGAAAAATGTTCACTTAAATGCGCCGATAGACTTCGAACCCCATAGCGTTCGGTTGCATGATGACCAGCAGCATACAGGTGTATATTGCATTCTGTGGCAATATGAACCGTCTGTTCCGATATTTCGCCGGTTATGAATGCATCAACGCCTAAATCAAGCGCCATTGAAATATAACTTTGTGCGGCCCCGGTACACCAGGCGATAGTCTGAATATCAGAATTATTCGGACTAATGTGTAGTGGTTCACGATTCAGTTTTTTGGCGATGAATTTCGAAAATTCAGCCGCATTAACCGGTTGGGCTAACTTGCCATAAAATAATAACCCAGGTTCTTTGTTCTGACTAACGTTACCCTCAACGGTGATATTCAACTCTTGAGCTAACTGGACATTATTGCCATATAAGGGATGAGCATCCAGTGGCAGATGATATGCCAGTAGGTTTATACCAGAATCCAAAAGATGCTTGATTCGTTGGTATTTCATTCCGGTTATCGGTGCTGATTCACCTGACCAAAAATAGCCATGGTGAACCAGTAAAATATCTGCTTTTAAATCAATTGCCTTTTCAATCAAGGCTAAATTCGCTGTCACACCGGATACAATTGTGGCCACTGTATCGTGGCCTTGTACCTGTAGTCCGTTTGGGCAATAATCTTTAAAGCTGGAAATTTCTAATAAATCATTACAATACCGAACTAGATCATCTAAATGTGCCATGTGGTTATTTGTCCCATACGCTAAAATAGATTTATTTTAATTAATAATTAAATTAAAACAAATATAATTATGAAATTTAACGAAATATTTCTCTATATATTCAAATCAATCATATTAGGTCTTGCGATTGCATTCATTTTAATTATTTTAGTTCCTGCTTTAACTAATAAAACCTCAACTAACTTAAATAACAACTCCCCGATAAGTGTTCACCCTGCTTCACAGCCTAACACTTTTGCTAATGCAGTCGAAGTTGCTGCCCCAGCCGTTGTTAATATTGCAACCCAAACACTGGTGACAAACCAAAACTACCGAATAAGCAAAGATCCATTAATGCAGCATTTGTATGATCAGTTATTTGGAGAACCACGTAAACGACTGGAAAAAAGTTTGGGTTCAGGTGTTATTGTCAGTAGTGATGGAATAATTTTAACGAATTATCATGTTATTAAAAATGCCAATAAAATTGAAGTTGGAATTCAAAATGGAAAATTTGCACTTGCTACAATTATTGGTGTCGATCAGGATACTGATATTGCAGTATTAAAAGTTCCACTTACAAATTTATCAACTATCAAATTTGCTGATTCAATACAAACTCGTGTAGGTGATATAGTTTTAGCCATTGGTAACCCCTTTGGTGTTGGACAAACTGTAACCTCCGGAATCATCAGTGGCAAGGGTCGTAACATGTTGGGTATTAATACTTTCGAGAATTTTATTCAAACTGATGCGGCGATTAATCCTGGCAACTCAGGTGGTGCCTTAATTAATCCAACCGGAGAGTTGGTTGGTATTAATACTGCGATAATTTCCCAGAGCGGTGGTTCACAAGGAATTGGTCTAGCAATACCAATAAATCTGGCACAAACTGTTATGCAACAAATTTTAACGCAAGGTTATGTTACTCGAGGCTGGATTGGTATCGCTATTCAGGAATTAACTCCAAATCAAATCGCAGGTTTGAATCTCTCAACCAATGACGGCGTTCTGATTACCGAAGTATTACCAGATGGTCCGGCCTTCGCCGCCGGATTAAAAGCAACTGATATTATTCTGAAAATAAACAACACGATTATTTATAATAAACGAATTGCACTAAACGCAATTAGTAAAATAACCCCCGGTGAATTAATAGCAATTACTATCAATCGCAACAAAGCAGAAAAGATAATTTCGGTTACAGCGGATCAAAGACCACCATAATAAACTTTAACGTAATTCTCTGATTTTTCGTAATAACTCAATTGCATAATCAACTTCATAAGTTGACATTGTGCTTTCTAAATCACGTAATGTTTTAGTCGCACCGGGATATCCGTTTGTTAATGATAACGCTGTCCAGACGTAGGCCTGGATATCATCTTTTTCAACACCATCACCAAATTGAAACATTTTACCTAATCGATATTGATCTTCTGGATTTTGAGTACCAATCACCTTGGTAAAAAGTGAATATAATTTATCTTTTCGCTGTTCTTTTCTGACAGCATTTTCTTGTTCTTGATTTAGATTATGCTCTTCTGTGTGATTTTCAGCTTCATGAGCTAAAACGACAACATTCGAATTAACAAATATCATTAAACTAACAATAAATATTCTTTGTATTAAACCCTGATTACCCATATTATTCTCCTCACTTTTCCATAAGCACCCTGATGTTATTGCAACAACAAATTTTAAATCTGTATCACCTTAACTTAAAATAAGTGTAACGTGTTTATTTAATAAATGAAATGTAATGCACGTAAGTTAGGGATAATATTAATTTTTGTTACATATTGAATACTTTATGTTCAATATCTGTCTATGGTTTTTAACTAATAAAATAGAAAGGTATTCAGTTTGTACATCATATCGAACTATATAAAACTGTATACTAAATTGATTGCAGTGATTAATTTGTGGTCAGAAATGATGGAGAAACGTATTCATGATTATTGTTAACTCAGAAATAGCAATTTTACTTTTTAATTCTAAACTCTGCTGATTGTGCGTGTGCAGTTAAACCTTCACCTCGGGCTAAAATTGATGCTGTCTTACCCAAGGTTGAAGCACCTTCTTCCGAGCACATTATTAAACTGCTTCTTTTTTGAAAATCATATACACCTAACGGTGAACTAAACCGTGCTGTACGGGATGTGGGTAAAACATGATTTGGACCCGCGCAATAATCGCCAAGCACTTCAGCGGTATAACGCCCCATAAATATTGCGCCAGCGTGTTTAATTTGTGTTGCGACTTGTTCGGCATTTTCTATTGATAATTCCAAATGCTCAGGTGCAATATAATTTGCAACATCGATAGCATCCGTTAATTTCGGCACTGCAATAAATACTGCTCGATTGCGTAATGATGCTTCAATAATTTCTCTACGCTCCATTGTTGGCAATAATTTTTCAATACTGTCTTTAACTTGTGTTAAGAACCCGGTATCTTGAGAAATTAAAATAGACTGAGCATCTTCATCATGTTCAGCTTGAGAAAATAAATCCATTGCGATCCAGTCAGGATCAGTTTTACCATCACATACCACCAGAATTTCTGATGGACCTGCAATCATATCAATACCGACACTACCAAAAACCATCGCTTTTGCAGTAGCGACATAAATATTTCCCGGACCTACAATTTTATCAACTCGTGTTATTGAATCACTGCCATATGCCAATGCAGCTATCGCCTGTGCACCACCAATAGAATAAACTGCTGTAACACCAACCAAATATGCTGCAGCAAAAACCAGCTCATTAACTTCACCAGCGGGTGTAGGAACCACCATTACAATGTCGGTAACACCGGCAACAACGGCAGGAATGACATTCATAATAACCGATGAAGGGTATGCCGCTTTACCACCAGGAACATAAACGCCAACTTTTTCAATTGCTGTTACTTGTTGCCCAAGTAATGTTCCATCCTGTTCAGTATAAGACCATGACTCACTTAGCTGATGTTCATGATAAGTTTGCACTCGCGATATTGATGTTTTTAGTGCTTGCTGTTGTTCAGCCGAAATTGAATTATACGCTTGTTCCAATCTATCAGCAGTAATTGTTAAATCTTTAATGGAACTAACATTACGGTGGTCAAACGTGTTGGTGTATTCAACTAAGGCTTTATCACCATCACGTCGAACATGCGCTAATATGCTGCGAACAGTTTCATTAATTTTTTCATTAGCGCTGGACTCCCAATTCAAGGCACTATCAAGCTGTGCCCAAAAATCAGAATCACTGTATAAAAGCGAATTTATAGTAATGCCTGCCATTTTAGTTTCCTACTGCATCACTAATTTTATCCACTAATTGCGTTATTACCTGATGTTTCATTTTCATTGAGGCTTTATTAACAATCAATCGGGAGCTAATGTCACAAATGTGTTCCAACGGCACTAAGCCATTGGCTTTAAGGGTATTGCCGGTATCCACTAAATCAACAATATAATCAGACAGACCAACGATAGGCGCGAGTTCCATAGAACCATACAGCTTAATAATATCGACTTGTTTCCCTAAACCACCATAATAATGTTGTGCCGATTTTACGTATTTAGTTGCAATACGTAATCGTCCGGGGTGTGGTGCCACATTTTCAGGACCCGCAACCATTAATTTACATTTTGCGATTTGTAAATCGAGAGGTTCATACAAGCCTTCACCACCATGTTCAAGTAAGGTATCTTTCCCGGCGACACCGATATCAGCTGCTCCATATTGGACATAGGTTGGTACATCAGTCGCTCGAATAATAACTAACTTTATATTATCGACACTGGTATCCAGAATTAATTTACGCGTTGTCGCAAGATCATCTGTCGGCACAATACCGGCATGCGCTAATAATGGCAGAGTATCTTTTAAAATACGCCCTTTTGAAACGGCGATTGTTATAGTGTTATTTATCATCTTATTAATCTTCGCGATTTATAGGGTCTATAGTGGGATTATATTTCGAATTCAGTAGAATTTCTAATACTCAATGTTTTTGTTTGTATCGAATCGGGCTATCCTTACTCTGGTTTACGTCGTATTTTTGCACCCAATTGTTGCAGTTTTTCCTCAATACACTCGTAACCACGATCAATATGATAAATACGTTCTATCACTGTATCCCCTTTGGCAATAAGTGCTGCTAATACCAGGCTGGCACTTGCTCGTAAATCTGTTGCCATCACAGGAGCCGATGTTAATTTTTTAATGCCATTACAAATCGCAGTATTGCCCAGTAACTTAATATTGGCACCCATTCGTTGTAATTCCTGAATGTGCATAAAGCGGTTTTCAAAAACAGTTTCGATAATAACCGATGTTCCTTCCGCAACTGCATTCATTGCACAAAATTGTGCTTGCATGTCGGTAGGAAATCCCGGGTAAGGTGCCGTTCGAATGTCCACAGCTTTTGGTCTTTTGCCGTGCATGTCTAAGGCTATCCAGTCTTCACCGATGGTAAGATCGGCTCCGGCTTCTTCGAGCTTACCTAAAACAGAATCCAGAGTTGTTGGGTCGACATCTTTAATTTTTATTCGGCCACCGGTAATAGCCGCTGAAATCAGGTAGGTTCCTGCTTCGATTCTATCGGGCATCACGTTATAACGGGTTTCATGTAAATGTTCGACACCTTCTATAGTGATAGTATCGGTTCCCACACCGGTAATTTTTGCCCCCATTGAAATTAGACAATGTGCAAGATCAACAACTTCCGGTTCCCGAGCTGCATTTTCAAGAATCGTAGTACCCTCGGCTAAAGTTGCAGCCATCATTAAATTTTCGGTACCGGTTACGGTAACAATATCCATTACAATCTTGGCCCCTTTAAGGCGTTTAGCTACCGCTTTAATGTAACCATTTTCGACTGTAATGTTAGCGCCCATCTGTTCGAGACCGGCAATATGAATATTCACCGGTCGTGCTCCAATGGCGCAACCACCCGGCAGTGACACTTCGGCTTCACCAAACCTGGCCAACATAGGACCCAACACTAAAATAGAAGCTCTCATGGTTTTAACCATTTCGTAAGGCGCAACCAATTTTTTAATGGTTGAACCATGAACCTCAATATTTAATTTTTCATCAACGATTAGATCAACACCCATCATGCCTAATAGACCTATACTAGTAGTGATGTCATGCAAATGCGGTACATTACAAATTGTTACGGCTTCATCCGATAATAAGGCGGAAAAAATAATGGGCAACGCTGCATTCTTTGCACCGGAAATTCGAATTTCGCCATCTAAACGTTGGCCACCTGTAATTATAAGTTTATCCATGATTTAAAGTTGATTACTATTTGTATTATTGAAAGGTAGCATTTTTGAAAATAGACTATCTCGAATAAAATTCCCTAAAAGAGAATTTAATTAATATCTCGTTTACAAAAAATACCAATTATTTTACTAATTTGAAATTTTTACTACTGCACCCGTAATTTTTGTGCTTTTTCCCACTCAGCCGGTGTATACGTTTTGATTGTTAATGCGTGAATTGCACCCGAACTTATGTGCTCATTGATGGTTCCGTAAATTAATTGTTGTTTTGCGACCATCGATTTATCAGTAAACACATCACCTATTGCAACAACTTCAAAATGTCCATTTTCACCTGTTACGGAAATGTCACAATCGGATAATTTTTCTTCAATCAGCTGTTTTATTAAATCAGGTTCCATTTACTTACTCTTTAAAGGTTTTTATTAAAATTTGAACGACATTCTACCTGTTTTATAGAATAAATTACACTTAAAACAAAAGCTCACGTTATTTAATAATGGGTAAAATATCCGATAAACCACAGATTTCAACAATCGCTTTCATCTTTACCGGCATATTAACAAATTGAAGTTCAAGATTGATATTGTTTGCCTGGCGTAACCATTCCAGTAATAATGCAATACCGGCGCTACTGCTGTGAGTAACCGCTTTTAAATCAATAATTACTGTTTCATTTTTTAACTCGTTGAAGGGCTGAGTTTGAACTAAAAGTTCAGGGATGGAATCTGCATCCAGGTGTCCTATTAATTCATATTTATTATTAGTAATTTTTTGAATTTTAGTTTTTAACACAATGAGTCCAGTTTTTAATAATTTTATTTTTTATCATCGCCTGACATAAATTTTTCAGCAAACTGACCTATTAATTTTTCTAACACCAGCGATCCTTGTGTTTGCTTAATAACAGAACCTTGCGCCAAAATAGTTACTTCACATTTTTTATCAGATGTAACTATGTTTCCAGCATCATCAATGATTATATCATCACAATCAGCTATTCCGCTTCCGGGAACTAAACCCACGTATTTTTCACCAAGTAAGCCAGCAGTGTAAATATTTGCAGCCGTGCCTGATGATGGCAAAGTATTATATTGTTTTTCAATTTCCATACTGACAATTGCTTCGAATGTTGTATTATCAAATGAAATATTACTTACACGACCTATTCGAACACCGGCCATTGTCACAGGTGAGCGAACTTTTAAACCGCTAATGTCCTCAAATTGTGCTTTAATAATATAGCCTTCACCATTTGTGAATGAACTAATGCTACTAACCTTCATCGCTAACATAAGCAGTGCAGCAAATCCTAATACGATAAAAAGGCCTACCCATATTTCAATTACTCGTGTGTTCATTATCTGTCTATCCTCCGAACATAAGTGCGGTTAAAATAAAATCCAGTCCTAAAACCGCTAGTGACGAATTCACTACGGTACGCGTTGTTGCGCGACTAATACCTTCGGATGTTGGAATTGTATCGTAACCTTCAAATACCGCAATCCAGGTTATTACAAATCCAAATACAATACTTTTCACAACGCCATTAAAAATATCATCGTATATATCGACTTTAGCCTGCATTTGAGACCAGTAAGCACCATCATCAACTCCTAGTAACCCAACACCAACCACATAGCCACCCAGGATACCCATTGCACTGAACATTGCCGCGAGTAATGGCATTGAAAGAAACCCCGCTACAAAGCGCGGCGATAATATTCGTCTAATGGGATCAACCGCCATCATTTCCATCGCTGATAATTGCTCGGTTGCTTTCATTAATCCTATTTCAGCTGTTAATGCCGAACCTGCTCGACCGGCAAACAATAACGCAGCTACCACTGGACCTAATTCACGCACTAGTGAGAGTGATACCATAATCCCGAGTGCTTCTTCTGCACCAAAATCTGACAAGGTATAATAACCTTGATAACTCAGCACCATCCCAACAAAAAAACCTGCAACCAGGATTATGATTAATGACAAAACACCAACTGAAAATAGTTGCTTTATAATAAGGTGATAGCGTTTAATTAAATCGGGTATACCCAACATAATATAAAACAATAAAATATTAGCTCGACCTAAACGCGCAAAAATATCCAGCCCCCTACTACCGGTATGCTGCAAACCTTTAACTAATGTTGCGATCATTTAACCGGCCTTTGTAATAGTTCTTGCTGGTAATCTTCAGCCGGAAAATGAAATGGAACTGGTCCATCAGGTTTTCCTTTTAAAAATTGCTGAGCCCATTCTGAATCTGAATTATCCAGAGAATCCGGTGTGCCATGCGCAACGACCTTACCAGCTGATAATAAATAGATATAATCTGCGATTCGTTTGGTTTCCTCAATATCATGAGACACGATCACGCTGGTTAGATTTAAGGCGTCATTTAAATCTCGAATTAAACTGACTACAACACCCATTGAAATAGGATCCTGGCCGGTAAACGGTTCATCATACAGTATGATATCAGGATCTAATGCAATTGCTCTTGCTAATGCGACCCGCCGAGCCATACCACCGGATAATTCACTGGGCATTAAATTTTTGGCGCCGCGTAATCCTACTGCATTTAATTTCATTAAGACCAAATCATGGATCATCCGTTCTGGTAATCGAGTATGTTCACGTAATGGAAACGCTACATTTTCAAATACTGATATATCGGTAAGTAATGCTCCGTTTTGAAATAACATACCCAGTTTTTTTCGCAAGGCATATAATTTTGAACGACTGGCACGGTGAACAATTTCACCTTCAATGCTAACAGAACCAGAATCCGGTTTTAGTTGTCCGCCTATCAATCTAAGCAATGTCGTTTTGCCTGTGCCACTAGGCCCCATTATTGCGGTAACTTTGCCTCTTTGAATATCCAGATCAACACCGTCAAATATCATTCGATCGCCCCGACTAAATTTCAAATCGCGAGCCGAAATTAATATGTCGTTAACTGATTTATCTGTTTCATGTATTTGTTCTGACATTTATCACCATCAATATTGCTTATAACAGATCACTTATTATAGCGGCAGTATTCATCTGCTCGTGATTCGGTATCTCTGAGCGAAAAATTAGCACATTAATTGAACCTTCGCACTCACCAACCAAACTATTTTCAACAATTTTCCGCATTTGCTTCGCGTCGGCCTTCACACTATCACAAAAAGTGATATGCAATTTCGATGTAGTAGCATCCAACACTTCTACTCGAGTATCGTTAAATCGACACAGATCAATGCCGGTGCTATTTAATAATTCCAAAAATTCTGTTTGCAGTGAATCCTGTATTGGAGCTGATGAATTGTAAGCTGCTATATCGATACAGGTGTCCAGCTGTGTCTGGCATACCCTTAAAATTTCTTTGATCAGGTCTAATTTTTCAGATGATAAGTTCTGCAACTCTGAATGTTGCATAGTTAATACAAGACCCATAACACGTTCGCCAAAAAAGGAAATTTTATTTAAAAATTCATCTAAGCTGTTAATTAAAGTGTCTTTTGATGTTGAATTAAGATTTTGAACAGCTAATTCAAATAGTACTCGACATTTTTCATCACTGTCTTCAATACCCTGTTCGAGTAACTCAAAATTATTTTGTACTAATTCCCACGGAACCATAATGACTGAATATTCATTTGCATAATAGGAAAATTGCCAATCTTCCGGTAAATCTTCAGGATAGAATGACTCTTGCCACTTCTTATATTGCCAGCCGTATGAGCCGATATGTAGTTTATACTCGCTTACCATAACCGAACTAATCTAATCAAATTGTTATTGAGTATAATAATAATAGCTGGCTGAATCTATGCTGAACAACAAATACTTATTTAGTTTTTAATTGTAGAATTTGAAGCATATAATATATAGTATCAGGCAAAGGTGAATAAATGGGCGATATTGTTCAATTTAAGAAAATCTCTTTAAAACAAAAACACAAGGGTAAAACACTGTGTAAAAGTGGTTTTCACAAATGGCAGGTTGTTAAAAGTAGTCCATTTGAGGTAAAACAGGGTAAATTGTTAACCCGATATTGTTGCGCTCGATGTGGTGCAATCAAAACTGAAAAAAAATGATGTCAAACCGATACTATTTTTATATGACAGGATTCAGGATATTAAGTTTGGCTGGATTACTATACTCAATTACCGCATGCGCCTCCATTGAAGGTCCGTTAGATGAAAACGATCCCTATGAATCCTATAACCGAAGTATGAACAGCTTTAATGTCGGCATTGATGATTATGTCTTAAAACCTGTCGCTGAAACCTACCGCGACTATACCCCTGGTTTTTTTCAGTCAGGTGTTAATAATTTTTTCAGTAATATAAATGATGTAACTGTAATCGCAAATGATTTGCTGCAATTTAAATTGGTTCAGATGGCTGAAGATTTTACCCGGCTTGTCTATAACACAACATTTGGATTACTGGGTTTATTCGATGTTGCAAAATCAATGGGATTACCCAAACATGAAGAAGACTTCGGTCAAACATTAGGTGTGTGGGGTTATGAGGATAGTGCCTATTTTATCTTACCAGTTGTGGGTCTTGCTGGCGGCACGGTCCGCGATTCATTTGGATTAGCCGTTGATAGTTATTATTTAAATCCACTGATTCAAGTTGAGGAGTCTAATATAATCTGGGGAGGGATCATATTAAGCAATATAGATAAACGAGCGAACCTTTTAAATGCTTCAAAAGTATTAGAACAAGCTGCGCTGGATCCTTACATTTTCAAACGAGAGGCGTATTTATCTACCAGAAGATCCCTTATTTTTGATGGTAACCCGCCATTAGTAAAAATTGATTTTCCAAAAGATGATCTGGATTTAGAACTCGAGCTTGAACTTGAACTGGAATTAGAATTACAAAACCAAAAGGCAAAATAATTAAACGCCTTTTTCAATTACGATACGATATTCTTAATAAAATAAACTTCTATGGATTACACTCTTTATTACGCTATTGCAGCAATTATTCTCGGTCTGGTTTTTCTGGTTTGGGGTGCTGATAAATTTGTTGATGGTGCTTCCGGAATTGCTGCAAATATGGGAATTTCGCCACTGTTAATAGGCTTGACGATTGTTGGATTTGGTACATCTGCACCTGAGATACTGGTATCACTTGTATCAGCCTGGCAGGGCTCACCCGGAATTGCTGTTGGTAATGCCATCGGCTCCAACATAACCAACATCGCATTGGTATTGGGTGTCACGGCTATTATCGCGCCAATTAGCATTCATTCGGATATTTTACGGCGTGAATATCCCGTGATGATTTTGATAATGATAATTGGGCTATTGCTGATTTTAGATGGTTACTTAGGAAAGGTTGACGGTCTTATACTAATAGCATGTCTTATTGGATTACTTTTCTGGATTGTTAGTGTTGGCAAAAAGAAATACCGTCATGAACCTTTGCAGGAAGAATTTGAACAACACAAATACAAATTGTCGAATCCTAAATCCATTATGTGGCTTATTATTGGCTTGATATCATTAATTGTGAGCTCGAAAGCACTGGTTTGGGGGTCTGTTTTTATTGCACATAAACTGGGAATGAGTGACTTACTCATTGGATTGACAATCATTGCAATAGGCACCAGTTTACCCGAGTTAGCCACATCAGTTACCAGTGCCTTAAAAAATGAACATGAAATTGCCGTTGGTAACATTATAGGTTCTAATATGTTTAATATCCTTGCGGTTTTAGGAATACCGGGTTTGATATCACCTGATAAACTGGATCCTTTTGTACTACAACGTGATTACCCGGTTATGTTAATTCTGGGTGCCGCTTTAGGTTTGATAATGTGGTTTAGTTTCAAACCGAAAACCCGAGCAATAACCTTGCAAACTGAAAATCAATGTATTACCCGGTTTGAAGGTGGATTACTGTTATTCGGCTATATTTGTTACATTATTATACTCTATATATACTCGGGTTAGATTATCCACGAAACAAGAGAAAAATTTACAGTGACAACTCAAAATTTCATACAACTAGCCAAGGCAGTCATTCAAACTGAATTGAATGAAATTCAACAGCTTCTAAATCGCCTGGATGATAGTTTTACCCAGGCCTGTCAACTCATGTTTGGTTGTAAAGGCAGAATTGTAGTCATCGGTATGGGTAAATCAGGGCATATTGGCTCCAAAATAGCCGCGACCCTTGCCAGCACCGGTAGTCCCGCATTCTTTGTGCACCCTGGTGAAGCCAGTCATGGTGATTTAGGAATGATTACTAAAAATGATGTGGTGTTAGCAATCTCAAACTCGGGTGAAACCGATGAGATTTTAACTATCGTACCGCTAATTAAACGACTAGGTGTACCTCTCATTTCGTTAACCGGAAATTCAAAATCACATATTGCCAGTCAGGCAAACGTCAATCTTGACGTTAGTGTGACTTCAGAGGCATGCCCTCTAGGATTGGCTCCTACATCGAGTACTACCGTGGCATTAGTCATGGGCGATGCACTTGCAATTGCGCTACTTGATACTCGTGGCTTTACAGCAGATGATTTTGCGTTATCACACCCGGGCGGCCGATTAGGCAAACGATTACTACTGCATGTAAACGATATAATGCACACCGATACTGATATTCCAATTGTGCAAAGCAATGTGTTATTAAGCCAGGCATTGATGGTAATGACTGAAAAAAAATTAGGCATGACGACGATTGTTGATGCTGATGGCAAGCTTATCGGAATTTTTACCGATGGTGACTTAAGGCGAGTCTTTGAAAGCGATGATATTAATTTAAACAAAACCACAATAAATGACGTTATGATTAAAAATTGTAAAGTTATCTATCAGGATCAACTAGCTGCTGAAGCACTACAAATCATGGAATCAAAAAGCATTAATGCTCTACCTGTCGTCAATCAAGACAATGAGGTTATTGGCGCATTAAACATGCATGACTTATTACGCGCCGGCGTTGTATGAAAAAATTAAACTAACATAGAATAAAATATCTGGAAATTACTATGAATAAATTGAGTCAGATTGAGCAACAAGCAGCGAAAATAAAATTAGTTATATTTGATGTCGATGGTGTTTTAACTAACGGCACACTATTTATTGGCGATGATGGACAGGAATACAAAGCATTTCATTCACGTGATGGCCTGGGTATGGCAATGCTGCAAAATTCTGGAGTCGAAATTGGAATTATCACAGCGAGAACGTCGAACGTAGTAAAAGTTCGAATGGAGAGTTTAGCCATTAAATATGTATATCAAGGACGAAAAGAAAAATTACCGGCTTATAAAGAGTTGTTAACAGAATCAGGATATTCTCCGGAGCAAGTTGCCTATGTCGGTGATGATTTAGTTGATCTTCCGGTATTACGCAAAGTTGGTCTTGCAATTGCTGTTGCCGATGCTCACCCCTTTGTCACCAAACACGTGCACTGGCAAACTCAGAACAAGGGTGGTGTCGGTGCTGCCCGAGATGTTTGTGAAATGATAATGCAAGCACAAGGAACCCTGGAACAGCAATTTGCTAATTTTTTATAAAAATCAGGCATGAATAAAACTCAATTTTTTCTATTTTTGATCTTTGTAATTTTAACTGCGCTTTTTAGTAGCTGGTTACTAAGATCGATCGAGCAGAAAGATAAAATTGTCACTCATGACACCTTAATTAACCGTGATTATTATCTTGAAGACTTCTCGAGTGTTATCATGGATAAAACGGGGTCTCCCTATTACAAGTTAATTTCACCACATCTGGATCATTATCCGGTTAACCAAATTACGAAAATAGCAGAACCAGAATTATATATTTATAATTCGAAAGAGTACCCCTGGAAGTTAATTGCAAAACATGCACAAATTACTAATAAAGGTAACACTATTTATTTTAATGGCGATGTTAAATTAAATAAATCTTCTGCGAATTCTAATGAAAATATTGTTATTATGACTGACGAGTTATCAGTTTTTATCAAGGAACAAATTGCAGAATCTGATGTCAAGGTTACTATCATTCAAGGAATCAACAGGATTCAGGCAAATGGCATGAAACTAAACTTAGAAAATCACACATTGGAATTATCCTCGCAGGTTAATGGCAAATATGAAATACAACGTTAAAAAATATAAATTACGCTATTTACTGTTAATCAATATGTTAGCAATAACGACTAGCAGTTTAGCCCTTGAGATTGATCGCGAAAAACCCGTGCATATTAGTGCCGATAAAGTCACAATTGATGAAAAAACGGGTATTAGTAATTACATGGGTAATGTTTCAATTGAACAAGGCAGCATGAAACTCACTGGCGATAAAGTTACCGTTTACCAGCCTGACGGCAAACTGGACAAAATCATCGTAAATGGCTCACCGGCTAAATTTAAGCAATTATCCGATCAAAATAACCAGGAAATTACAGCAACCGCAAAAGTGCTTAATTATCATACAATTAATGAAAAATTAATTCTCACTGGTGAAGCCAGATTAACACAAGGACCCAATAGCTTTTCAGGACATATAATAGAATACGATACTCGTAACAGTACTGTTACTGCCAATACCGATGATGACAAGAAACAACGTGTAAATGCTGTCATTACTCCAAAATCCATCGAAAAAAACTGATATGAGCATTTTATTGGCCGAAAAATTAGCCAAATCTTATAAAGGTCGTGAAGTCGTTAAAAATGTATCTTTACGTATCGAGAGTGGCGAAGTTGTCGGATTGTTAGGGCCTAATGGTGCTGGCAAAACAACGACATTTTACATGGTTGTTGGACTGGTTAAACCCAAAGCTGGAACCCTTACCCTTGATGGCCGTGATATCGCACAATTACCCATGCACATGAGGGCACAACTCGGTATTGGTTATCTGCCACAGGAAGCATCGGTTTTTCGAAAATTATCCGTTGCGGACAATGTGCTGGCAATATTGCAAACTCGAAAAGACCTGAATAATTCACAACGACAGCAAAAAATGGAAGATTTACTGGATGAATTACATATTAGCCATATTCGAAATAACATGGGTATGAGCCTCTCAGGCGGTGAACGAAGACGTGCTGAAATTGCTAGGGCATTAGCATCAGAACCCAATTTTATCTTATTAGATGAACCATTTGCAGGTGTAGACCCAATTTCAGTATTGGATATACAAGGAATCATCAAACATCTGAAAGAACGCGATATTGGTGTTTTAATCACCGATCATAATGTCAGAGAAACTTTAAAAATTTGTGAACGTGGCTATATAATGAATGCCGGTGAGGTAATCTCACAGGGGAACCCTGAATTTTTACTTAAAGATGAACAAGTCAGAAAAGTCTATTTAGGAGAACATTTTCGGTTATGAGCCATGAAGTTGATCAATATATAAGCTAAAATAGTAATAACCGAAATAAAAAATGTAGCTCGGTAATTCATCTCAAAAATATGAAACAAACTTTACAACTACGGCT
>JBGMRJ010000039.1:0-25394 GCA_048061315.1 Gammaproteobacteria bacterium | reverse complement strand
TGGCCCTGTTGTTGTTTCAACGCCAGGAGCATAACCGTATTCTGGATGACCCGGTGTTTTAGAATGTAATTGACGGAAATTTTTAAGATCATCAATCGATAAATCATATCCCGTTAAATGCAATAAAGAATAAATCAGCATTGAGCCATGGCCGTTTGATAACACAAAACGATCCCGATCAGCCCATTTCGGATTGGTTGGGTTGTGCTTCATAAAATCATTCCACAATACTTCAGCAATATCAGCCATGCCCATTGGTGCGCCAGGGTGACCAGAATTGGCTTTTTGCACTGCGTCCATACTTAAAGCTCGAATTGCATTTGCGAGTTCTCTGCGATTTGTCATCAGACTCTCCTAAGGTAAAGTTATATAAAGTTAAAAATCGTTAAATAAATTAAACGTTCGACTAATTCTTGTTACCAAAATAAATCGAACCGCCTGACTCCACATATTTAAAAATATGAAAAGTCTAAAATTAATATCATTCAGCTACTAGCTACATAGGCTGAATTAGCACTCAAAATCGTATACGCATTCCCTGTGTGTGTTTCATGTATAAATTCGCTTACTGCAAATTTCGATGCTGAAATGTACTCACACAGCTACAGCTACGTGAAGAGCCGGCAATTTTCCTATGTTTAGGGGAATCGAGCAACTGAAAGATGTTAATCAGTGCATAAACTTAGTTAAATACACTATTAAAAATAAGTAATATTAATAAATATCAATAGCTTAGAGGAAATAAAATAAAAAATTTATTTTACGCTTCAATCCATTTAATTGAACATCCCATACTAGGAGTCTGATTTTCAGGCCCTTTTCCGGTTTTAGCCACTAAAGACATGGCCTCAAATAACTCACGCTTAACACCATCTGCTGCGGTTTCCTTGCGACTTTCATCTAACCTGCCTCGATATTGGAGTTGCAATTGAGCATTATAACCAAAGAAATCAGGGGTACAGACGGCACCGAAAGCTTTTGCAAGCTGTTGAGATTCATCAACTAAATAGGGAAAAGTGAAACCGGATTGTTGCGAAACCGCCTTCATATTATCAAAGGAATCTTCCTCATACTGACTCATATCGTTAGACATGATTGCAACAGAATTGACTCCCAAGGCTTTTAATTCAGTTGTATCGCGTACGATTCTACTCAGAATAGCTTTTACATAGGGACAATGATTACAAATGAACATCACCAAGAGTCCATTACTACCGGCACATTCCTGCAGTGACCAGTTTTTACCATCCACTCCCGGTAAATTAAAATCAATTGCCTCTAAATCAAAATCACATACCGGTGTTTCCAGACTAACCATTACTTTCTCCCTGACTATTTTCTATAGATACATTATCAAAACAGGTAAATCATAACATGATTTTAGTGTATGAATTAAACTATCAATTAGGATACTATGGATAATTCAAGGTATACTCGCTACAATCGATAATATCAATTTCACCTTTACTATAATACATATAAAATAAAAACAGGAAATTACAGGACTTAATATGGCCGATCAATATTTATTTACTTCTGAATCCGTATCAGAAGGTCATCCGGACAAAGTAGCGGATCAAATCTCTGACTCAGTGCTGGATGCCATCTTTCAACAAGACAATCATGCACGGGTTGCCTGTGAAACCATGGTTAATACCGGCATGGTGGTTATTTCAGGTGAAATCACCACAGAAGCCTATGTCGACATTACCAGTATTGTTCGTCAAACCGTTAAAGAAATTGGCTACACCTCTTCTGAAATGGGTTTTGATGCTGAATCCTGTGCTGTAATCACATCGATTGATCAACAATCTGCTGATATTGCCATGGGTGTTGATGACTCCGACGACCATGAACAAGGTGCAGGCGATCAGGGCCTGATGTTTGGCTATGCCAGTAGCGAAACCGATGTGTTAATGCCAGCCCCAATTACCTATGCTCATAAATTGGTAAAACGACAAGCTGAAGTCAGAAAAAACGGAACGCTGAGCTGGTTACGGCCTGATGCTAAAAGTCAGGTAACCTTTAGATATGACGGCAATAAACCAGTTGGTATTGATGCCGTGGTGTTATCGACACAACACGCTCCGGATATCAGCACTGAAGCATTACGTGAAGCAATAATGGAAGAAGTGATAAAGCCAGTATTACCTGCCGAGTGGGTAGACAAAGACACTAAATACTTTATTAATCCAACGGGTCGATTCGTTATTGGTGGCCCGGTTGGTGATTGTGGTTTGACTGGCCGTAAAATTATTGTTGATACCTATGGCGGCATGGCACGTCATGGTGGCGGTGCATTTTCCGGAAAAGATCCATCAAAAGTCGACCGTTCAGCAGCTTATGCCGGGCGTTATGTCGCTAAAAATCTGGTTGCTGCTGGTCTGGCTGAGCGCTGCGAAATTCAAATCTCCTATGCCATTGGGGTAGCGGAACCCACTTCTATCTCGGTGCAAACGTTTGGCACCGGTAAAATAGATGATGCTCGAATAATTGAACTGGTACGTGAACATTTTGATTTACGTCCAAAAGGTTTAATTAAAATGCTGGATCTGTTACGTCCGATTTATCGCGCTACAGCGGCTTACGGTCACTTTGGTCGCACCGAAGCTGAGTTCAGCTGGGAAAAAACCGATAAGGCAGATGCAATCCGTGATGCAGCAAAAATTGCTAAGGCGAGTTAAATTATTAATTACTATACAAATATTTACATTTAAAACATTCAAATCTACAGTGCCTATTTATACTAGTTTATAGCAGGCGCTAAAATTTCAAAGGAGCATAACATGAGCAGCCAAGTAGCTGAAAAACTCGATCAGGACTATAAAGTCGCTGATATTTCCCTGGCAGAATGGGGACACAAAGAAATCAAAATTGCCGAAACTGAAATGCCGGGACTAATGGCATTGCGTGATGAATTTGGCAAGAAGCAACCGTTAAAGGGTGCTCGAATTTCCGGTAGTATTCACATGACGATTCAAACAGCAGTGTTGATTGAAACCTTAGTCGCCTTAGGTGCTGAAGTACGCTGGGCGTCCTGCAATATTTACTCTACACAAGACCATGCCGCCTCAGCTATTGCAGACCAGGGTATTCCGGTTTTTGCCTGGAAAGGGGAAAGCATTGAAGAATACTGGTGGTGTACCGAACAAATGATGACCTGGCCTAATGGGCAATTACCTAACATGATTTTAGATGATGGTGGTGATGCAACGTTATTAGTTCACAAAGGCGCAGAGTTTGAAAAATCTGGCACCATACCTGAAACCAAAGCCGATGATAATGAAGAATGGGCTGCTATCCTAGAAGTATTACGCAATACCTCCGAAAAAGACAAATGGGGTAACATTTGTGACAGCGTCAAAGGCGTTACCGAAGAAACCACAACCGGTGTACACCGTTTATATGAAATGGTCGAAGCTGGCGAATTAAAATTTCCTGCCATGAACGTTAACGATTCTGTTACCAAAAGCAAGTTTGATAACCTCTATGGTTGCCGTGAATCATTACTCGATGGAATCAAGCGTGCAACTGATGTCATGATTGCAGGTAAAATTTGTATCGTTATTGGTTATGGTGATGTTGGTAAAGGTTGTGCACAAGCATTCAGAGGTATGGGCGCAACGGTTTGGGTAACTGAAATTGATCCTATCTGTGCCTTACAAGCATCTATGGAAGGATACCGTGTAGTTCAAATGGATAAAATCGCTTCACAAGGTGATATCTTTGTGACCACTACCGGTAATGTTAATGTTATTAATCATGATCATATGGCCGCAATGAAAAATGAAGCCATCGTGTGTAATATCGGTCACTTCGATTCTGAAATTGAAATTGCTGCATTAGAAAAATACGAATGGGTAGAAATTAAACCTCAAGTTGATCACGTTATATTTCCTGATGGCAAACGCATTATCATTCTAGCCAGAGGACGCCTGGTTAATCTTGGTTGTGCTACCGGTCACCCGAGTTTCGTGATGTCTGCTTCATTTACCAATCAGGTGATGGCACAAATGGAACTGTTTATCGATGGTGATAAATATGAGAATAAAGTTTATATTTTACCAAAACACCTTGATGAAAAAGTAGCAAGATTACATCTTGAAAAAATTGGTGCTGATTTAACTATTTTAAGTAAAACTCAGGCTGATTACATTAATGTTCCGGTTGAAGGACCTTATAAGACTGAGCATTATCGGTATTAAATTTTAAATATTCGCCGCAAAGACGCAAAGGACTATTCTAACTTTATAAGAATAGTCCTTTGTGCTCTTTGCGGCTGAAATTATTTTCTGTATAAAAACAAAAGAACATGAAATCACAACAACAATTTGAACGCACATTCAGTTTTGAATTTTTTCCACCCCGTTCGGAAGAAGGTGCGAAGAAGCTCGCCGATACCCGTGATAAATTAGCTACTCTGAACCCTAAATATTTTTCAGTAACATTTGGTGCAGGTGGCAGTACTCAGAAAGGCACACTTGAAGCTGTGCTCGATATTCGCAAAGCCGGTTATCTGGCGGCACCACACATCTCTTGTATTGGTACTGAAAAATCCGTTATTGCAGGTTTACTCAACACTTATAAAGAAAGTGGTATCAAACACATTGTCGCACTGCGTGGTGATATGCCATCGGGTAGTCATGACACGGGTGACTTTCAACATGCCAGAGAATTAATTTCATTTATTCGTGAAACAACCGGTGATCATTTTCATATCGAAGTTGCGGCATACCCTGAAATGCACCCACAATCAACTAGCGTAGAATCAGACATCAAGTTCTTTAAAGAAAAAATTGATGCCGGAGCAGACAGTGCATTAACTCAATTTTTTTATA
The DNA here is from genome assembly GCA_048061315.1 of Gammaproteobacteria bacterium. Taxonomy (GTDB): domain Bacteria; phylum Pseudomonadota; class Gammaproteobacteria; order UBA6429; family Thiohalophilaceae; genus CAYQUC01. The sequence continues at coordinate 20,556 of JBGMRJ010000039.1, read as the reverse complement.
ATCCTGATGCTTATTTTCGTTATGTGGATGATTGTGAAAAAATAGGAATTACTATTCCCATTGTTCCGGGTATTGCTCCTATTACAAATAATACAAATTTAATCCGATTTGCCGATAATTGCGGTGCCGATATTCCACGTTGGATACGTAAAAGGCTCACTGATTTCGGCGATGATCGCGCATCTATTTATGCTTTTGGAATTGAAGTCGTTACCAAACTTTGTCAGGACCTATTAGACAATGGTGCACCAGGACTGCATTTTTATACCATGAATGGTGCCAAGGCTAGTATGGAGTTGTGGAAGAATCTTGATTTATAAATTTTGGCCGCAAAGACGCGAAGAAAACCAAAATCCTTAATATATTATTTCTATTCCTTTGCGCTCTTTGCGTCTTTGTGGCCAAAAAATTGGGATGTTGCTATGCGAACTATTCGAATATTTTACAACGACGACCTAACTATCGGGAATAACATCGTTCTTCCCAAACAAACCTCAAATCATTTAATTCAGGTTTTACGCTTAACAATAAACCACGAAATTATTTTATTCAATGGTGATGGCAGAAACCACACAGCTAAAATTATATCCAACAATAAAAATGCAACAGAACTTGAAATATTATCCAGTGATAAAAATTTAAATGAGTCCCCAATTGATATACACATTGCTTTAGCTTTAACAAAGAACGATAAAATGGATTTTGCAATTCAAAAATCTGTGGAATTGGGTGTCACTGAAATCACTCCATTAATAATGAAACACAGTATTGTGAAGCTCGATGATAAAAAAAGAGAAAAACGATTTACTCGGTGGCAGGAAATTATTCACAGTGCCTGTGAACAATCTGGGCGTAGTACTGTTCCCACACTAAACCCGATCACTGATTGGGATCATTGGAGTGATAATTCAAGTACTGAATGTAAAATTTTGTGTGACCCATATGGAACTAAAACATTAACCGACATCAGCAACAAACCAAATTCCGTATTATTAGTAATAGGTCCTGAAGGTGGCTTTAGCACTGAAGAAATCGTCGATTGTCGAAACCAGCATTATAATAATATTAAATTTGGCGGCAGAATCCTACGCGCAGAAACGGCGGTAATTGCGACCATCAGTGCCGTGCAAACAATTTGGGGAGATTTTATTTAAAAAAATTAACCATGCAAGCGGATCAAGCGTATTTCCATATCATCAACATCCGGTATCATTGCATGTTTGTCATCAACCATAACATGACGAAGAATAGATTGTCTGCCGTCATCTTCTGAGTCTGCTACATCCGTGATATTCTTTTCATTAATCGATTCCAGATGCGGAATACCTTGAGTGATAATTGAAATATAAGGCAATTCACTATTACCATTTAGAGTATTTAAAACAATAATACGGCTGTTTTTAGACATAGTACTTTTTTTATTTCGGCCACTTATTACGCCAAATGCAATTAATGGGATAAGCCTCTCCCGCCAGGTTATTCGTCCTAACAACCAGGGTGGAGCATCGGTAAAAGGTGTCGGTTCTTCATAGGCAACAACTTCAGCAACATTTGAGTTCGGGAGTAACAGTAATTCATCTTTAAGCGGGATAAAAAGACAATGAACAATATTTAGTTTTTTAGCATGTAATGCTGCCATGCCTTCCGAAATTCTACTGTCGATCGTTGTTACATTCGTCATTACTTTTTTCCTACGCTAATTAATGCTTAAGTATGCATTTAAGTTTTGAGCTAATTCTTCGGGTGAACCCGAAAAATCAACCAATCCGGTATTACGAGCTTGATCCGGCATACTACTGATAACACAGCTATCGGCATCTTGTGCCCAAACTGGAGAACCCGCTTCTTTCATGAATTCAATTCCATGTGCTCCATCATCGCCCATGCCGCTAAATAGTATAGCCCCGGATCGACTTCCAAATCGTTGAGCAACATCCTGAATAATCATGTCAATTGAGGGTGAATATGCGGCTGTCTGTTCCAGGCTGCGTAATTCAACTGCACCAATAGGATTAATTGCTAACCGTTCCGATACAGGCGCAACCAGTATTTCACCATGGCGTAAGACATGACCTACTCGTGGTTTCATTGCTGTGAAATGTGTAGTGCGTGTTAATTGCTCGGCAAGAAGCTTTACAAAGTTACTCCCCAAGTGTTGTGCAACAATAAATGATGCATCGATATTGGGATCGAGTGCGTTTAAAAACCGTTTTACTGCTTCAGGCCCACCCAGTGATGCACCTAACACCCAGACATTTTGAGCTAATTTTAAATGACTCAGATGTATATTCGATAATGACATCTCCTGAGATTCATAAACGGAAGGAGCTCGACATACAGAGCCTTCAATGTCTGAATTATTAGCTTCGAATCGTTCAGAGTAACCAGCTACTTTGAATATTTTTTTCGTTAATCTGCAATGCCATTTATTCAATGCCTTATTATTTAAAGTAGACATTGCGGCAACATCATTAAAAATGATTGGTATACTAATATTTTCGAGAACGATATCAAGCAAGTCATCATCGATAATGCTATTTTCATCGAGATCAATAATCAACACTTCGCTTTGACATGAATCCAGTTTGGATATGAAATCAAGACTTAATGGCTCATTGACTGCAATGAAAATCCCATTTCGTTCCAAAGCTGTCTGCAACTGGTTACGTTGCTGGACAGATTCGGAGGCTATCGAAACATGAATTGTTGTATTTTCACTCATTGGCATAAGAAAACATCATAGTAAATATTTATTCGCAGTGCAAAATATTGTAACAAATACGTATTTTTACCAAAAATAAGCGAATTATGTAATATTCATTTCGATATTTTCGATGATTAGACATTCAAAAAATTACTTTTTTGTAAATTCCTGAATTTTTTCAAGTAATTCTATTTCTTGATAGGGTTTCCCTATGTAAGCATTAACGCCAAGCTCCATCGCGCGATCACGGTGTTTATCGCCAGTACGGGATGTAATCATGATGATTGGTATACCTTTTAACTTATCATCATTACGCATAGTATTGGCTAATTCGAAACCATCCATACGTGGCATTTCAACGTCTAATAACATGACATCCGGAATAAAGTCGAGCAGTTGTGCAAGTGCATCAACACCATCCTTTGCTGTGGTTACATTCATCTCATTACGCTCAAGGAAACGTGTGGTAACTTTTCTGACTGTGATAGAATCATCAACCACCATAACATTAAGAACCTTCTCAGAATCGTCATCGGTAAGATCAATGACTTCGGCAGTGTAATCAACTGACATTGTTAATTGTATGAGCACACTCAAATCAAGAATCAATACGACACTACCATCACCCATAATCGTGGCACCAGAAATACCGCGTAATACACTTAATTCCGGTCCTATATTTTTAACAACTATCTCACGGCTACCAATTAGATGATCAACGACAATCGCGGCCCGATACTCACCACTTCTAACGAGGAGTAATGGCATCATTTTATCGTCTGTGGTGACTTCGGCTTTAGCCAAACCCATTTCGGATGCTAAATGGATTAATTTATATTCTTCTCCAACCCAGTGATAACTTGCATTTTTATCATCAAATAATTTCACGACATCATTAGCCGGAATTCGTTCGATACCCTGCACACTTAATAAAGGTAATGCATAAGTTTCCTCTGCAATATTAACCATTAAGGCTCGAGTTATCGACAAGGTTAATGGTAAACGAATACTAAATTTTGAACCTTCTCCAGAGGTTGATTCGATATGAAATACACCACCGAGTTGTTGTACCTCACTATTAACAACATCCATTCCGACACCACGACCGGAAATTTGTGTAATATTATCAGCAGTACTAAAGCCTGGTTTAAGAATCATCTCAAATAAGGCCTGGTCAGGTAATACCGTGTCTGCCTTGATCAGTTCTTGTTCTATTGCTTTTTCACGAATTGCCTCTAAATTAAGTCCTTCACCATCATCACTAATGGTTATGATTAAGTCAGATCCATCTCGATCGACAGTAAGCGCAACGGTTCCTTTAGCAGTTTTACCTTTTTCAGTTCGTTGATCCGGTAATTCAATACCATGAGCAATAGCATTTCTAAGCATATGTTCTAATGGTGCTAATATTCTTTCGAGCACAGTTCGATCAATTTCATTATCAACACCCGATAATTTTAGCTCAACTTGCTTGTTAAGTTCTTCAGAAGTTTGTCTCACAATTCGTCGTAAACGCGACACTTGCCCTGAAAAAGGAACCATCCGTGTGCGCATCAAACCTTCTTGAAGCTCAGTATTAACCCGAGACTGTTGAACTAATAAGGTTTCAGACTCACGGGTCAGGTTTGATAAAATTCCCCGAAGACTATCCAGATCATTTAAACTTTCAAGCATACCCCGCGATAACTGTTGCATTTGAGTAAATCGATCGAATTCAAGGGGATCAAAGTCGGCATGTGTTTTACCCGTTTCATTTTGATAGCGTGATTGCATTTGAGTTTCAGTTTCAATCTCAAATTGTCGTAACTGAGATCGTAGCCGTAAAACAGTATCATCGAATTCAACCAGATTATATCGAAATGTATTAACTTGTTGTTCCATTCGAGAACGATAAATACTAACTTCACCGGCAAAGTTCACCAGGCTATCAAGCAAGTAAGCTCGAACACGAACTTGCTCACCGCCACCACGTCGAGAAGCAACTTCACTTTTCTTCGCAGGCGATATGTCTGCAACGACAGGACTGATATCGGTTGGAAAACCATTGGCATCAATCGGTATTATATTATCATCCAAATCAACTATATCAGATGTATTCGAAAGATTTTCATACAAGGACTCAGATATTTTCCCAGCCATCTTACTTTCATCAAATTCGATTTCTGGCTCAATTTCGGTATTATCTTCTAAACTATCTTCACCCGCTGAAGCATTTTCAACTTCAGGTACAAAATTTTCTTCAGTCGGTAATTCATCAAATTCTTCCTCGATAGCGACATCAAGAATAGGTTCACCAGCAAGTAGCGCATCGACTTGTTTTAATAGTAATTCGCCAGTATCGAGAGCTTGCCGTGACGCTATTTGCTCTAACATTTTAACCAGCTGATCGTGAGATTTTTGCAAAACTTTAAAAACATCATCATTTGCTTTTAAATCACCGTGTACTATTCCCATTAACAACGATTCAAGGCTATGACTCAAATTACCAATTTCAGTAATGCCGGCCATTCGAGCACCACCTTTTAAGGTGTGTAAATAGCGTTGTAAAGCTTCCAGGTGTTTGGGATTATCAACATCAGCAATCCAGTCATGAATGCAATGATCACTGTCTTCTAAAATTTCAATACCTTCTTCCAAAAATATTTCCAGTAACTCTTCATCGTAATCATGAGACACCATTGAAGCTTGTTCAAAACCACTATCCTGTGGAGCCATATCCGGCGTTATTATATTTGAATCAGCTTCTGTATCAGACGATCGTGAGTGAATTAGCGCATTATGGATATCATGTATTTTTGCGAGCAATTCGTCATTACCTGGAATAACAGAATTAGCTTCATCAATCGTTGCAATAACAGCTTTGGCATAGGTTAAATTTTCTTCAAGTACATCCAATACAGTCGGTTCAACATCACGACTATCGTCTTCAAGAATTTTTGCAATTTTTTCGAATGCGGCACAGGTTTCAGCCAGAGGTATTAACCCTGCGGTACGTGAACTACCCTTTAGAGTATGTAATGCCCGTACCAAATCAGGAGTTGCTCGCCGGGCATTTTCATTTGTCCAATTGTAAATAAATTGTTCTAATGAATCTATATGTGTTTTTGCTTCATTCTGATATATTTCCATCAAAACAGGATCTACTTCAGAAGTAATTTCATCAACAGTATACAAATCATCTTCAGGATTCATTGCAGGTACATCATTAAAATCCGAGAGATTAATTTCATCGCTAACATTCTCAGAGGATAACTCTATTTCTAGCAATTTATTTTCTTCAGTCAGATTATCGATACTAACGATATTATCCTCAACAGATGTATCTGTTGGTAATTCTAGTTCACTTAATTCAAAGTCAGATATTTCCTGGGTTAACGCTTCACTAACGGTTTCATCTTTACTCTCGCTTTCGATAGTATTCTGAATTTCCTTCGTATCCATAGTGTCTGAAGCGTCTGAATTATCACCGGCGTTAATATCGATAACATTTTCACTAGAGATATTCTCCATTGAAGTGTCTACTTCATTAATTTGAAACTCTTCTGAATTAAAACTATTTGAATCAGTATCGCTACTTTGCTCGGTAACATCATCAACCTGAGAATCAAAATTTTGAGTTGAAAACATTTTTTTATCGACTTGTTTCCCTAAACTCAAAGTTTCAGCAATATCCATTAATTTTAAAATATGGTGGTCCAATTTTTCGCCAGTACTGATTTGCTTAAATAGAACAGGGAAATAATTTACAGCCTGATCGAGAGCTTCAAAAAGTTCAGGACTAGTTTCAATAGCACCATCGATAACATGATTTAACATATTTTCAAAAGACCAGGCAAACTCACCGAGTTCCAAGGCTCCGACTAAACGACCACTTCCTTTTAAAGTGTGAAATGAACGGCGCATATCTTTTAGTGGGTTTTCATCACTGGTATTATTTTTCCATACAGACAATAATCGAATAATGTTATCAAATTCTTCTTGAGCTTCTTCCATAAATATCTCAATTATTTCTTCATCAATATCTGCAAGGAACGTTCTACCAGTTTTTGGTGTTTTTGATTTATCTTCAGGTAGATCGTCTGAAACATTCTTTGTTATTTCTTCACTTTGATTTTGTTGTTGTGTATCACGCGCTATTTCGCCAATTGGGTTAATTTCAAACCCTGACTCATCTATTATCTGAAATTCTTCACTAACGGACTCTTCAGCTACATCTGCTTTAAAATCTTCACTCGACACTAAATCAACCAATGTATCTTTAGCCCAGTTTAAAGTATTAATTAAATCACTGTTAAGAGATTCTTCGCCGGTTACAACACATTTTATAATGCCTTCCATATCAAGAATAATTTTAAGTGCACTCTCATTCTGAGAATTGGTGAGATAGTCACTTATTTCACCAAGCAGCTTATGCAGCTGATTAATGATTTCTTCATGTTCACTATTTTCATACCACAATGATAATGTATCCGATAACTTATCAATTACAGTAGTTTGCTGTTGCTCAGCAATAGTATCCCCTGCCTCTCTGGATTCCTTTTGTTCCGTGGGAGGCAAGTTATCTAATTTCATTAAGTCAAAAGGGTCGGGGGAGCCCTCGCTATCAGGCGGAGAAATATCCGAATCGAATGTCATCTCCGTTGCATTACTATCTTCGTTATTTAACTCTAATCCTGATTGCGCACTGTCTCCTTTTTTATTTTTCTTTTTATCCTGCTCTGTTTGGTTATTGTCTACTTCGAGTGATAAACCAGGTTCTAATATAAATTCTTCACTTTGTGTACCATCGTAATTTAAATGAACTACGCTAGTATCATCTTCGTCTGAATCATCCAGATCAAATGCTGACGAATCAATTTCGATTTGAGTATCAAACCCTATTTCCTGGGTTTCATTCGCTGTTTCGTTGTCAATACCATCATCAATTGATAAATCATCTAATGATGACGAAGGATTTTCTGATCCCGTATCAGCATTCGAACTGGCGTTACTGGTGTTTAATTCCGGAGAGAAAGCATCGCCACGAATTTTTTTAAGGCTTTGTTCGGCAACCTCCAGAATGGCATCCGGTTGCCCCCAGTTTTCAGCTAATGATTCGAGAAAATACTCAATACTACTAATTGCATCAGCAAGTGTTTCTAGTGTATTTAATTCCGGTACTGATTGTTCAGCAATTAAATCTTTCTTGATAAATTCATTGCATTCTTCAAGCAAGTTTGATGCTCGTGTTAAATTTAATATTGATAAACTTCCCTGAATTTGGGATAAGGAAGTTGGTATATTCTTTAATAACTCATGGTTACTAGGATCACGACTGAATGCCGACAATGACTCTTTGACATTCGATAAGTCAACTTTAGCCTCACTAATAACCGATTTTAATAATTTTTGTTTCTCAGCATTTTGTAATGTCTGTTCGACAGTGTCATTATTAAATTTATTACCTTTAATTTGTCCTAAATCATTTAATGAATTTTCGACTGATAATAATGATCCTGCCACATCCATTAATATAGTTTCATTAACTTTTTCGTCGCCACTTATCATCGCGTCAAGACGTTGTTTCTGTTCTCGAATAGTGGCACGTTGAATACCAAGACCCAACATTCCCAAGGTATCAGACATTTGTGCTAACGAAGCGCTTAACGGAGTTAATTGTTCGATATCTCTAGAATCTGAACGAACAAATATATCCAGATTATCTTTAACTTGAGTCAACTCATCCATTAATACAGCTGATACCGTTTGCATTAATGCCGCGTTAGGGCCGGCTAAATCAGCACGGGCTTTTTCAAGTGTTTTGGTATTAGGCATTATATCTTGCAGTTTAAATGCCTGTTTAATTTCTTTAACAGCATTGCCATTAGTAGACGAACACGATACATAATAGAGAAGATTTTTAATTAAATCTTTTGGCAGTTCTTTTGGATATTCAGCTTCCCCATTATCGATAATTTTTTTAATTTCTCGATCAACATTACCAGCAAGTAATTTCACCGCAATACTGGACTCAAGACCACCTTCTCGCAAACCTTCTAAAACACCACTTGCTATCCAGAGTAATTTATTGACTTCAGAATCATTTGCCGCTTCGCGCAATTGATTAACTACCTTGGAAATCTGTTTTATTCCTCCCGCTACATTTTTTTCTGTAAACCAGTGCAATAAACCGAGATGGTATGAATGGCGGAGTTTTTTAGCTAATTCCTGAATATCGCCTGTACTATTAAGACCAGATTCTACAGCAGGAGCAACAGTATCCAGGTCAGGTGAAAACAGTGCATTTTCAGTAAGAAGGCTTTCACCTCGAGCAGCACGCATATCGTTCAATAACGGTAATAAAACAACCGGGATATCTTTCTGACCCGATAATAAATTTTCCAGGTAATCCGGCAATTGAACCATGCCTTTAATTAGAACCTGAAAGGTTTCTTCTTTGTTTGATACTTCATCCTGACTTAGTGCAAGAGTCAAACTTTCTAATTCTTCGGCGACTAAAGATGCACCATACAACTCGACCATCTTTAACGTACCATGGACTTGATGCAGGTAATTTAGACAAAACTTTATTTGTGAATCATCTTCTGGTGATTCCTCATAGGCTTCTAATGCTTTATGTGCTTGTTCAAGAGTTGTGTCAATTTCACTCTTAACCCAGCTAAGTGTATTAATATCAAGCTCATGTCTGAATCCAGAATCAGCCATTATTTAACACCTTCTTCTAAGCGCTTATAAGCAAGCACATGATCCGCTGAAACCTGTTTAACTAATGAATTATTCCAAGAGGTAATTTCTCCCGGCCCTAAAACTAATAACCCTCCTGGTTTTAGTCTACTAACGAGGTTATTTAAAATTTGAAGACGCTTTTCCCGCTTAAAATAAATTAGAACATTTTGGCAATAAATAATATCCATATTTTGAATATGTTCATTATCAATATCCATCAAATTTAATTTTGAAAAACAAATTCTATCGCGGATTGAATCTATAATTTTGTAATGATCTAAATCCATTGGTGTAAAATATTCTCTTAAATATTCTACCGGTAAATCTTTTAAACGATTACGATGATATACACCTGCTCGACCACTCGCGACTGCATTACCACTGATATCAGTTGCAAAAATACCTAAGTAACCATCGATAGTATTTTTCCGCATAAAATAATCCAGAGCGATTGCAATTGAATACGGCTCTTCACCAGTAGCACAGCCAACACTCCAGATTTGAATGGAACTTTGATTACCAATAATACCTGTTTTTGATGTTAGATAATTTTTACCAATTAACTCCAATGCACCTTTGTCTCGAAAAAAACGTGTTTCGTGTATCGTTAATCGATCGACTAATACCTGCCATTCTATAGCTCCAGCATTGGCGTTAGATGTCACAAAACTATAATACTTATCGTGTTGAGTTAAACCCAGTTCATGCATTCGAATTAAAAGACTGGAAGCCAGAAACGATTTGCGGTCACTGGATAAATGAATTCCAGTGCGTTGCTCCATTAAATTTTGCCACAGTGAAAACTCAGCATCACTTAGCACTGGTGTTACATCTAAACTCCAATGAGGTGATTCTTCTATTATGTTTTCACTAACGGCGTTCACCCTAAGCTAACTCCAATTAATTAATTTCTGTGTTAAGCCGGTAACTTAAAGCCGGCAACAGAACGACGTAATTCATTCGCCAATTCAGCAAGGTTACCAATCGAAGCGGCTGTTTCATTCGTTCCCGCTGATGTTTGAGTGGTAATTTCCTGAATAACGTTCATGGTGTCGGAAATATTGGTTGCTGCGTGGGCTTGTTGTGATGCAGATTCGGAAATATTAGTAATCAAATCGGCCAAATGTTTCGATACAGTTTCGATAGCTTCAAGTGCTTCACCCGCATTCTGTGCAAGATTTGCTCCGGCAACAACCCCGGTTGTACTATTTTCCATTGAAGCAACCGCTTCATGAGTATCGGTTTGAATTGTTTTTACCAATGCTTCAATTTGTTTTGTTGCATCGGCAGAACGTTCAGCAAGTCGTTGCACTTCATCGGCTACAACCGCAAAACCCCGTCCGGCATCACCGGCCATAGCTGCCTGAATAGCAGCGTTTAGTGATAAAATATTAGTTTGTTCAGCAATATCATTAATCAGCTCCACGATATCACCAATTTCTTGAGAGCTTTCACCCAGTCGTTTAATACGTTTGGAGGTTTCCTGAATTTGCTCACGAATATTATCCATACCATTAATCGTTTTCTGCACCGCATCGGCACCTTTATTCGCAATGGACACTGATTTGTTCGCTTCGTTTGCCAACTCACCCGCATGGCTGGAAACAGCTTCAATCGAGACGGCCATTTCGTTAATCGCGGTACTTGCTGCTGTGATTTGTTGTGCCTGATGATCACTCGCTTCGGCAAGATGCATGGCAGTTGCTTGCGATTGTTGTGCCGCAGAGGACACCTGGTTAGTCGTATCATTAATCGCCATAACCAGAGTACGTAACGCATCAATGGTGTAGTTAATAGAGTCTGATATCGCGCCAGTAATATCTTCGGTCACTGTTGCTTGTACGGTTAAATCGCCATCAGCCAGATCGCCCATTTCATCAAGTAAGCGTAAAATAGCCTGTTGATTTCGTTTATTGGTTTCTTCAGTCTGGAACCGACCTGCTTCAGTAATGTTTAACTGTTCACGAGAATAAATCCAGTATGACAGTGCGAGTAAACCCAGTAGTAGCAGTGAAATTAAACCCAGTGCCAGGGCGATTAATGGTAATAAGCGTGAATTAATTGCCGATTCATAGGCAGCAGCAACTTGTTCGATTTGTGCTTCTAAGTCTTCACTGCTTGATAAAATTTCATCTGTTGAACCCGACACCTGGAACATCTCTGGTGAACGTTCAAGAATGGCACCAACGCGGTTACTGATTTTATTAAATAATGCGGATACCTGATTTAACTTTTTACGCGCTTTTGGTTCATTGATTCTGGTAATCCCCATAACGCGACTTCCACGAAGCATGCCTTCAATAACACGCCCAAATAAGGCCGCGTCTCGGCCAAACCTGTCGGCTGCGGTAACGGCTTCTTCACCACCTTCTAATACTTTACCCACATTACCCGCAATACGTTGAATCAACATTAATTGCCGAGTAGCGGTATAAACCTGAATGGCCGGAGCATTCTGATCCGACATGATATTCACAACTTCATCTGTTAATGCTAACAAGGTTGGAATTGATTCATTAATGGCTAAAATATTTTTACGCATTGTTCGAACGGTGTCACGACGGGAAATAATGGTGTCAACGTTTTTACTGTAACTCGCCCACATAGTTGATAATGTATCCAGCGATTGTGCACCAGACATATTTGCTTTGGCTGGACCTTGTTGATATGTCAGAATCGACTCAAACTCATCCCGGGATATTTGCAATGTCGGGAATGCATCAAGCTGACCACTGGCAGCCTGAGATGCGAGTTTTGCGATTGATTGACTTAAAACTCGCTGATCACCAATTTTTGCAATAAAAATTTTGTCATTATTATCATCAATGTTAACAGTGAGGTAAGCGACCCCCATTAGCACCACCGATACAACTAATGCTGCAATCAGACCGACTAATATCTTACCACTACCAAGCATTGATGTTGTTGTTGAATTTAATACCGTCATTTTACTTTTCTCTTTTTCGAGTTTTTTAATTTTTTGATTTAAAAATGTCTATCTTTAAAACACCTGTAACCATTTGTTTAAACCGTACGCGCCGCAACCTGATGGAATGCGGTGCTGGAGGATATTTTATTCATATCAAAAAGGCCCCAAACGTCGTCTTCCTGTTTATATGAACCCAGAATATACGGTTTAACAAATTCTTCTGCACTCGGCATATCATCTTGTTTGTCCGTTGCAAAAAAATGACGCATTCCATACACTTCATCAACCATGAAGCCGGCTACTGCATCACCATCTTTAATAATTAACATTCGGGTACGCTTTTCCTGTTTGACTTGACCTGCATTCAGTAACACTCGCATATCAAGAATAGGAATTAATGTACCCCGTACATTCGCTAAACCCTTAACCCAGGGTTGTGCTCCTGGTATCCGGGTGTATTCCGGAATTGATAATATTTCGCTGACCATACCCATTTCAGTAACAAGCAGAACATTCCCCATCCGAAAACCAACACCACTCCAGGTATTACGAATCTCGAGCTGCATGGGCAAACCCATGGCATGGTGTCGACTACGTGCTTCAAGCTCACGTAGTAACATAATTGGATCCAGTTTATGTAATGCGGTAGACAATGAAATCTAGCTCCCTAACATGGCATTAATTTTTTGCATTAACATCGCTTCATCAACAGGTTTAGTGATGTAATCTTTTGCGCCTTGTCTTAAACCCCAAACCCGATCAGTCTCCTGATCTTTTGTTGATACAATAATAATCGGGATATGCTGTGTTTTAGGGTCTTTTGTGATTGCGCGTGTCGCTTGAAAGCCATTTAAACCCGGCATCACCACATCCATCAAGATGAGATCAGGCATTTCCCGAGAGGCACTTTCAACGCCCTCTTCACCATTACTCGCAGTAATGACTTCTATGCCATTCTTATCAAGAATCCCTCGTATTACATGAATTTCCGTTGGCGAGTCATCGACGATTAATACCCGTGCCATTTTTATCTCCTAAAATAAATCAATTTCATATTGTTAATATTTCTAACATTCCTGACTAACTGTCTTGTAACAATTAAGCCTCAAGCACGTGTCGCTTTATCGCGCCAAGTAGCTCTTCTTTGGTAAACGGTTTTGTTAAATATTGTTCCGAACCCACAATTCGTCCTCGAGCACGATCAAATAAACCATCTTTACTTGAAAGCATGATTACGGGCGTTTTCTGAAACACTTTGTTATTTTTGATTAAAGCGGTTGTTTGATAACCATCGAGACGGGGCATCATAATATCCACAAAAATGATATCAGGATGATTATCCGCAATTTTTGCTAAAGCCTCAAAACCATCTGTTGCCGTGATCACATCACAGCCAACCTTTTTCAACAGCGTCTCGGCTGTTCTGCGGATGGTTTTACTATCGTCAATTACCATTACTTTCAAATCTTGATAACTGTTTTCATCTGTCATTTTATCTGCCAGCATTTTATTTGTTCCAAGCCATTACTTTGATTATCCGACCATATACCCATAGTTAATAGTAGCCTGTTATTTAACATAGATTTGAGAAACAGTCTATAAGTATCCATATTTTATAGAATATTTCGAATTTCTCACATCCTAATCTTAACTAAATTGCACTATTTGAAACTGAAGTGACACATATGCAAATCTGTATTTAAATCCACCACTAAATCAGGGTTTCTGAGTTAAATTTCATCAATTAAATTGCCGAAATAAAACTGCATCACATTTATTTACACAGTTAAAATACGGGTACAGTAAAAACACTCAATTTCTAGTTAAGTCTATCGGCGAATAGGACATTAACTTGAAATTTGAAGTTAAATATTACTTATAAGTCTCTCAAAATTCTCAAAATAGTATTCTAGCTAGTCAAAGTTATTCACATAGTAGTAGCATAGCTTCATTAGCGTAATTTGAAATAACAAAATAAAGGAAATACCGCCAAAATGCCTGATTTAGTTGCTAGTAACTCAAGTGCTGTAATTCGTCTGGGTATGATTATGGATCCGATATCCCAAATTAAACCCTATAAAGACAGCAGTTTCGCTGTTTTACTCGAAGCTCAAAAAAGAGGTTGGGAACTTTTTTACATCCAGCAAGAAAATTTATCGGTTATTAATAATGAAATCAATGCGATTGCTCAATCCTTAATCGTTAATGATGACAATGACAATTGGTTCACTCTACAAGCAGAGCAGCAATTAACACTATCGGATCTTGATGTGGTATTCATGCGTAAAGATCCACCATTTGATATGGATTATATCTTTACTACCTTATTGCTCGATAAACTCGAATCGGCAGGCACCTTGGTAGTGAACCGCCCTCACAGTTTACGTGATTGTAATGAAAAAATATTTGCCAGTAATTTTCCCGACTGTTCTCCGGCAACTTTAATCAGTAGCCAAAAGCCTCAAATCACCCAATTTTTGGAGCAACATCAGGATATCATCGTAAAACCACTCGATGGCATGGGTGGAGCCTCAATATTTCGAATTAAAAAATCCGATCCGAATATCAATGTCATTATTGAAACCATGACAAATTTTGGCAAAAAACTAATAATGAGCCAGGCATACATTCCGGAAATCACCCAGGGTGATAAACGCATTATTCTCATCGATGGCGAGCCAATACCCTATGCCTTAGCCAGAATACCAACTCCCGGCGAAACCCGCGCTAATATAGCAACAGGCGGAACCGGTGTTGGTGTAGAACTAACAGAACGTGATTACTGGATTTGCACTCAAATTGCACCAGAATTAAAACAACGGGGATTAATCTTTGTTGGAATTGACGTTATCGGTGATTATCTCACCGAAATAAATGTTACCAGTCCAACCTGTATTCGGGAATTGGATAAAATGTATAATCTGAATATCAGCGCGACATTATTGGATGTTGTGTCACAAAAATTAAATAGTATTAAAAGTTAATGATAAGAAAAAACTACCCCTATTGGTTTCTAATAATCAGCTTATTCAGCCTGGTTGCATGTTCCCAAACTGATAGCACCAATAACGAAATTAAAGACAGTCAATTTATATTTGGCACTATTGTTGATATTACTTTTTACGGTGATAACAACATGAAAGCCACCGAAGCATTGCAAACCATCAGCAATGATTTTAAACATATGCATAAAGCCTGGCAGCCCTGGGGCAACATGGCCATGGCACGTGCTAACAAATTAATTGTCACCACAGAATGGTTTTCATATAACCCGTCAATTCATGACTTGCTCGTTGATGGTAAAAAATATTCTAGATTGAGCCATGGCCTGTTTAATCCGGCAATGGGTCGGTTTACTAAACTCTGGGGCTTTAACACAGACAAACTCACAGTAACTGCCCCCCCTGCTGCCACTGAAATAAATGCCCTGTTAGACAAAATGCCGTCAATGAATGACTTGCAGATAAAGGGGGTTCGAATTAAAAGTTCGAACCCGAATGTATTTTTTGATTTTGGTGCCATGGCAAAAGGGCTTGCAGTTGATAAAGCGATAAAAAGTTTAAACGAATTTAATATTCACAATGCCATGATCAATGCCGGTGGTGACATTAAAGTTATCGGCAAACATGGTGATCGCCCCTGGCACATTGGAATTCGCCACCCACGAAAAAAAGACAGCATTTTAGCCGGAATCGATTTACTCGCAAATGAAAGTATATTTACATCGGGTGATTATGAACGTTATTTTATGTATAAGGGAGTGCGCTACCACCACATTATCGATCCGCGAACCGGATACCCGGCCACAAAATCAATCTCCGTTACCGTTATTCACCCGGATGCCGCCCTGGCCGATGCAGCTGCAACCGCATTATTTGTCGCAGGCCCAGATGAGTGGTATGAGATTGCACAATCGATGGGAATAAAATATGTATTATTAGTTGATGCCAACGGTGGTATACACATGAACCCTGCGATGCAACAACGGATTTCATTCATCGAAAAACCAGATAACATTTCAATCAGTAAACCATTATAGTAACCACCATGACACGCAGTGATATGACAGTAATTTTTTTAATGCTAATAGTATTATCAGTGTTATATTCAAAATATTGGTCTTTTGGCAATAACGAAAATACCGAACACTATGCCCAAGTCTCCATAACAAACGCACCACAGCAAAAAATACGCTTAACCGAAAATAAAATTTATACTATTGCCGGTAGAATAGGAGACACCAGGATTCAGGTTAAAGACCATCAAATTCGATTTTTAAATTCACCCTGTCATAAAAAATATTGTATACATTCAGGGTGGTTAAGCAATACCGGGTCGATTGCAGCCTGCATACCCAATGGAATAACCGTGAGTATCAAAAATTTAAAATCGACATTCGATGCAATTAATTTTTAACCGGACGATGTCGATTGTAATTCAGTAACACCCTGGCGATAAAATTTTTCAAGGTAAATTACAAATTCGTCTTCCGATATTGCCGGGCTGAATAAATAGCCTTGCACTCGTTCACAACCAAGTTCATATAATTTCTGTAACGTTTCCTTATTATTGACACCTTCGGCAACAACTTTTAAACCCAGATTGTGCGCTAAATCAATTGTTATCTTCACAATCACTTCATCATCCTGATCATCAGTCATTTCCATAACAAATGAGCGATCAATTTTAATTTCTGAAACGGGTAATTGTTTTAAATAGGCTAAAGAAGAATATCCGGTACCAAAATCATCAATCGAAATATCAATACCAAAATCTCTAATTTCATTTAAAATTTCTTTTGCCTTATAGGGATCTTTCATAAAAGCACTCTCGGTAATCTCCAGATTACAATATTTAGGAGCCAGATGGTGTTTTCGTATTGCTTTAATAATAAATCCAGGAAAACTCTTATTTTGTAAACTGTGAGTGGAAATATTGATACTAACAACAATAGGATAACCGAGTTGATGCCAGTAGTTACAATTCTTTAATGCTTCGTTAACAACAAAATCCGTCAAAGAAGAAATTAATCCGGTTTGTTCTGCTAGTGGAATAAATTCAACTGGAGGAATAAAACCCCGTTCAGGATGATTCCATCTCAATAATGCTTCAGCACCGATAATTTTATTATTCCTGACATCAATTTTCGGTTGAAAATAAACTGACAATAAACTCTCATTAATCGCTTTCCTTAAATCACTAATTAAAGCCAGTCTGCCGACACTGTGCGTATCTTCAGAAGACTCATACAATACATGTCCTAATTTATTCTTCTTAGCGTTATACATCGCAACATCGGCACGTTGCATTAAAATATTAACGTCATCGCCATGCGTAGGAAATTCAACAATCCCAATACTAATGCCCACGTTTAAGTTTTGATTCTCATAAATAAATGGCTCTTCAAATATTTTAACTATTTTTTGAGCTATTTTTTGAGCCGCACTAGCATCCGTTTCAGGCAATAACATTCCAAACTCATCACCACCTAAGCGTGCCACGGTATCTTTTTTACGTAGCGAGTTATACAAACGGGATGCAGCTTGCTGTAAAACCAAATCGCCAATGTGGTGCCCAAGCGTATCATTAATTTCTTTGAATCTATCCAGATCACTAACTAATAACACAAATTTTGTTTCAGTTAATTCGTTTTTAAATAACTCAGACTGTAAACGATAGTTTAGTAATTTTCGATTGGGCAAATCCGTTAACGGATCATGGTAAGCCTGATGTTCCAGTTCGGCTGTTTCATTTCGAATAGCCGAGGTTAATAATTCAAATCGGGTTTCAAGTTCTTTTATTTGATCCGTTTTATCAATATCGGGTTGAGAAATTTCCATGTCTTTAGAAAAATCCAGAACTCTGCGTGTCATTTTTTGTATTCGTGACGTCACCCAATACATCACCAATGCGAAAGCAATAATATAAGCCAATGCAGTAAAAAACTGTATACGTCGGTTATCCTGAATAATGGTATTTTTTAGTTTATTGACTTCAGCTGTCGACATTAGTGATAGTAACCGAACAATGATATCAGATGATCCCGAGCCAAAAAAACCTTCACCGGTTACCACGTAATTTTTTTCCAGATCAATTAAATCAACTCCACTAGGTATTATATCACTGCGGTTACTCACCATAATTTTAGTTTCATCATTTTTTAATAATGCAATAATACTATCAGTAGCTGCACCTTGTGATATCTGTAAAAACTCTTCATCCAGGGGCGAAGCAATTAATAACCGAATCGCTTTACCATTTTTTATTGCAATAGATTCAAGAGCAAATATATACGCTTGTTCGTCGATTAATGTCAGGTAACTTTGTAAATACGCCAGTTTCAGAATGTGCGGCGGTAAATGTATCAGTTCATTCGGTGGTGGTTTTCTGTTATAAGAATATAACTCAATAATCTGTGATGATTCATCTATTAACATAGCATAACGCGGCAATACAAATCGTCGCATCATTGACATTGGTGGTAGCCAAACGGGCACTGTCTGGTGATATTGAATAGTGTTATTTTTTCCCCAGTCCGTATTATTAACATACGAAACTAACTGATTCAAACTAGCGTACATTTTTACAGTTGGTGTAAATGCTTTTATGTATTGATCAAAACGAATTCGTTGTTCCCGAGCTTCAGTTCCCAATCTATGTTGCAGTGTGTTATTAAATATTCGGCTTAACTCTTTTGCCTGATACCAATCAGAGATTAACCAAACCACGATACCAATTAATACGGTAACCAGTAGCATCGTGGCAGTTAGTGATTTTTTAATTTTCATGGTGTTGCAATAAATTAATGATTGTGGCTACTAGCAGCTAACGGCTCACCATTGGGTTCGGCAATTAATTCATCTTCATGAAATTTCCAACCATTCGCCCTTAATTTTGAAACAGGAACAATACCTAAATTAATAGTATTTTTTTCTATGTGTATTTCAATGGCTTTAATTAATGCCAGAGTTCGTTGCTCATTAGGATCATTTTTCCAGGTGGTTAAACTGTACGTTCGGTAAATTGGATAGTTACCCAATGCTGTGCTATTCAGATCCGTCGCCTTAAGCCCATTAATCGATAATGTTTTTAACACACCATTTTTTTTATGCACTTTCAACATATAAACGGTTTCATATCCAATAGCAAAAGGATTAAGTGCAACCTGCTTAATCATATCGGGAACAACACCCACTTCAAAAATTCGAGGACTAAACAAATCTTCATTCTTTAATAATGACCGCCAATGCCCGGGTCTTTTTTTACAATGCAATCGAACCACTGGCTGAATAGCATGCTCGGTTAATTTTTGTCCATCACTCGGCAATTGTGACCATCGAGTAATATTGCCCTGATAGACTTTGCGTGCATCGTCAATACTAACGTCCGTTAAGGGATTTTCCGGATGGGTTAATAAACCAATCGGCGCAATACCAATAGTGTGAATTTCCAATGCAGGCAAGCGATCACTGGCAGCCACCGGGCAACAATAAGCCCCCATATCAATTAGTTTCTGACGTAATTTTCCAGCAGTAACACCACAGGTTCCCTGCTGAATGACAATCTTGATTTTGTTGTTATCCGCATAAGCTTGCACAAAGGATTTAAGCGCAGGATGAGTTTGTTGTCCTAGTGATATAACCAAGTCCGCATTTTTAATTGCATCATGATACTGTATGGCTTTTGTTTGCCATTCTAGTGGCATTGCCTCTTTTTCTTCTGTGAAGCCAAATGCCTCAGCTGCTACTGAATTCTTTGCGTGTGATTCTGTAGTAATAAATAAATAACTCAAACTCACAACAATTAAAGACAAAGTTAAGAGGATTATTGATTTATTGTAATTCCTTAGCGGCAACATCAAGCTGACTCCATTATATAGGTTAAAAATAGTATCGGCGTTAGCACTTAGCTCTTGAGATCAATTTCACTAAAAAATTCATAGAATTGAAGTATAATAGACGTAGTCACTATTGATTAATAAATAAACAATTTAAAGTAAATCAATCGTTTAACCTATTCGACAACACCCACTTTAAGTGATAATATTTCCCACAATATAGAAATCTGTGAGTCATTTCTCAGTATTAAAATATGCCACATGACAAGATTACTACTACTTTAGAATATTATTAAATTCAACATATAAGGATATTCCTCTATGAAACGCCGTGAATTTTTAAAAGCCGGTTCAGCCGCA
>JBGMRJ010000038.1:23647-25854 GCA_048061315.1 Gammaproteobacteria bacterium | reverse complement strand
TCCCGACAAGCTGATTACAAGTCAGCTGCTCTACCAACTGAGCTACACCAGCATGATTGGTATGGATTGATAAATCCGGTTGCGCATTCTAATTAATTGTAACGATAAGTGCAATTTGAATATAACTATATTTCGAAATAAATAGCGGATTATCAGGATTTTATAGTTTTTACTGCTGTTTCTTCACAAGGTACTTCTACCTGCCCAATATCGTTATACCGGTCCCTTAAATTAATAAAAACTTCCCTGCTTATCTGATTATCCGGGTCACGTTCCCATTCCAGCCAGAACTGACTTTTAGGTAAATTGACATTTCGAATGGCTGGATTAAAGCCCTTTATTGTCATTTCATCCAGGCGGGCATTCGCATGCTTTCGGAGTGCAAATAATCCTAGTGAGATTGCATTTTTAAACTCACCATTAGCAACCAGAAAATAGTGCTTTTCACCGATGATCTTAAATTTAGCAATAATTTCTTTGGCTTTTTTGCGAGAAAGTTGTGGTGGAATAAATACCCAGAAACCGTCCTGATTTCTATCTTTGTAAGATGATTGTTTTGCTATTATTCCTTGGGCGTTTAATAACTCTAAGGCTTTTGTGACTGAAGGTTTGCCAACAAAAGGTCCCAAACGATAGCAATGGCTGTTATTAATATCATTAAATTCGGAATCCGGAAATCGCCTCTTAGACCTTGAATCCGGTAAGACTTCACGCAATAGAACCAATTTCGGCAGGTCGATTTTTTGCTGCGACTGTTTCACAACTTCGGTCGACGTTGTTTGGTAATGCCAGACAAACATGCCTAAATTTATTAATAGTAATATGTAGATTAACCACTTCATACTAATTCTCTAATTCTGATTCACTTTTTGCTTACTGTAAAATAGTAATCCGTAAAATAATAATTCCGGCTCATAATGCCATTCAGACGGTAAATCTGATGCCAGACTGTTGCTATCCCCACCGGTGAGAACAACCTGTAGTGTATCACCATATTGCTGTTTTAACTGACTAACGACTGTTTTTATAAAGCCCAGTAACATTTGACGACAACCTTGTTCAATACAGAGATCGGTATCATTTTGTAATAATGGTATTTTTTTCTGATTGACATATTGGTGATTATTAATAATATTGGTTTTGAGTTGCAAAGCTGATATTTGAGACATATATCCGGGTGCAATTAAACCACCCTGATGTTGGCCGGACTCTAAAACCACATCAATCGTAACTGCAGTGCCACAATCAATAACACAAACATCAGTCTTATAAAAATGATGCACGTACAATAACAACAACCATCGATCATTCCCAAGATTTGTTACGTTTTTATAAGCGTTTTTGACTCCGTATGCGTCGTATGATGATTCGATATAATCAGGTATTTTTAAGGTATTTTTCTCAATCCATGTGGTGAAAATTGATTTTATATCTTCGGATGCAACACAACACACAATAATTTTTTCTATTGCCGGTAATCGTTTATCTGATTTTAAATTAGAGGTTAATAAAGATACTAAGGTGTCTTGCGTATACAAAAAAGTCTGAACGTGATCCAGTTCAGCACCATTGGAAAAGCTCCATTTAATATTACTATTACCTATATCAACCAGTAGGTTCATCAAGTCTCTCGTATGGTATTAATTTAACCGAATAGAAACATCACCACTATACAATGGTGACACTACACCGCTCTGCTCAACTAACAAGGCACCAGAATGATCAATGCCGCGAGCAATTCCATGTTCAATAGAATCCAGTTTTTTTATCATAATTGATTTATTTTGAAGAACATCATAACTACGCCACAATTCCAAAAACGCATCCAGGCCCTTATCATCAAAGAGTTGAATAGTAGTAATTAATTTATCAATTAATTTTGCTGCAACATTATTTCTAGCCGGTAATGTTTTTAATATTGAATTCAAATCACACCATGGCTGATCAATATCGACATTCAATTTTGACATATTATAATTAACCCCAACACCAATAACGGTTGTGCATGGTCCCGATGATTCTCCATGCATTTCCAGTAAGACACCTATCAGTTTTTTGCCCTGCCACAATACATCATTTGGCCATTTAAGTTCTAACTCTTTCACACCCAATTCTTCAAGTAACATAGTAACACCGACAGAGACAGCAAGACTCAAACCTGCAATTTCCTGGAAACTTTTATTAAAATGCCAGGAGATAGAACAATA
>JBGMRJ010000038.1:17328-23547 GCA_048061315.1 Gammaproteobacteria bacterium | reverse complement strand
ACGTTGAATTCTTCTTTCAGCCCTTTTATGGCTTTCCAGATTGCACTTCGACTGCAATGCAATTGCTCACCTAAGTCCGTTCCGGAATGAAATTCTCCATCACATAAAATTTTAAATAAGTCTATTTTAAGCATAATGGTATAAGTGTAACAGTACATTGCTGAATTTATAATACTTGAGTACTATATAATTAATGCCAAAATCACTCGTCAATTATAAAGTAGCAAAATATTTCCCATTAGCTAACGGTCAATACGAAGTTAAGCCTGGTTTATTTTCACTGGGTGAAGATTTTGGTAATTTTAACCAGGACAAGCTTATATTCCAACTGGATCAGGAATATACACATTACCGAAAAAATAAAATGAATGGCCATAACGATCAGTTATCGAGGTATTTTTGTTTTAATCGTTTCCCGGAATTTCACCAACGCTATATAACACAGCACCTTATCGATACTCTATGTCATGAACACCCGGATATTTTTAACTTATCCAAAAATAATAATAAGCTATTACTTAAAAACAAATTAACCAAGGACAAAATAATTCTATCAACTGATTACCAATTAATTGAATCTCCCGAAAACCCTTACACAAATAGTATTGATGCTGTGATGATGCAAGTTCAGGAAGATATGGCCATTATAAGTGAAGATGATCATATTAGCTGTTTGCATTTAATGGCTCCTAACTTCTGGTCTGCAGTGGATAAAATTGGTAAGAGTTTTAGTGATATTCATAAAGATGTTGCTGGAATTGATACTATCATTAAAAATTCAAAAGCGATAATTCAAGCAATGATATACAAAGGTCCCTATGTCCGCTTTGCATGGGGACTATGCAGTGATTCCAATTTAAACCATTATAATAGTCAGGCTAACCCTCAAACCAATTTATTTCCAACTGAGTCCGGTCGTAATTTTGAGACACAACATCCAGAATTATTTTTACGTGTCGAACGACAAACCGTTACCGGCCTGCCTGAAATTAAAAGTGCATTATTTACAATCCGAACCTATCTTTACAATATAATTGATCTCAATAAAAATGAAATTCAATGTGTTATAAACGGTATTAACTCAATGACAGATAAACAGTTAGAATACAAAGGCTTAAAAACTTCAAAATCGTCTATAATTAAATGGTTATCATCACGATTATAATGTATAAATGGTTGACCATGACAGACAAATATACCATCAATAAATCCACCATAAAGCAATCTATTGAAATATATCCAAATGAACCTCTCTGGAAACGGGTACCAACTCATGACAAAAATGGCAAAAAATTATCTGATTTTATGATGATAATTCCAGGTCTTAATAAATCCGATCAACTGGATTTTATGCTCACTATAAAATCCTTAAATAAACTTTTTACACAATATGATAAATATGTGGTTTTTATCGATTTAAATGTAAAATTAAATTTACTCTGGGTCAGTGTTAAAAGTCATCCTGGAATTTGCCTGGAATTACCCACGATGATAAAAAATATTATTCCCAAAGCACTTTTAGTCGCCAGTAAAAATTAATCTATTCTGTACTAATATTTAAATTTAAAATTTTAGGAATATCTTCCCGCTTATAAAACTTTAAATTTTCTACCGACACCGGTTCAGCCGGATGAATTTTCACAATCAATTTTTTAGGTTTGTTAATGAATTTTTTTAAAGCATTAATATCAGAATCATCGAGCATTATTTTATTCTGTGCTAAAAATTTTTTTAGTTGTTGCGCAATTTCAATCCGGTATTCATTAACAGCTTTATTATCTTTATCAGCAAAACGTTTCAATATTCTATTAGTATAAGAATCATCATCAAACATTAAACTAATTTTTTTTATTTTCAGGTCGGCGCCCATCGCGTGCATACCGGGTACAAAACCAATAACATCCAGAAAAATATCCAGCTCGCCCAATTCCACAATATTTTCCCGGAGACGTAACTTAACACCACCTAATTCTTTTTTATACGAGAACTCAAAAATGATATCTGCTGTTATTTTATCGTATCCCAGTTTCTCGAGGTTATTCGAGAATTTATACAGTTCACCATATCCTAATTCTCTAACAAAATTCGGTATCTCATTATTGGTGACCTCATTTAAGTGCCGGGCATCAAACTGAACATCGTCTAATAAGATTGACAAATTTGAGGGTATTTTTTCATTATCTGCTTTCTCAAAAGACGATAATGTAACCCTACCAAAACTTAAAATTTCATCACCGTTAAATGAGGTTAAACGCAATCCTTTTATACCAATTGAGCCCATAAGCGAGGTACTAATACCTTGATACTCTACATTCAAAAATGATTTCATCGGGTGTATCAATTCATCAATTTTTTCTTTTGCACTGTAATACATAAAGCCTTTCATTACGCCAAAAGCAACAAATAACATCATAATCATTGATACCGCAGCATTTCGAAGTGACATATTAATCCCTGGAATCAGACAGAACATTACTACTTACTAATATAAACTTAGAACATGGGTCAATAACGTACTATTAACAATCACCATATCGATAATTTTAGACATATAACAGACACAATACAGGGTATAAATTTAACATAATGTTAATTTAAACAACAAAGATTAAATAAAAATGATTAAACACTCTACTTATATTAAAGTAACTAAACATAAATTTTTAAATAATGGATCTTGGATTGATCTTTCAAGTATTACTCCTAAACTAGAGTAAATTATAACTAAATACATATTTAGTATCTAAAATCAGGGACACGATGTTAGTAATTAACTCACTATTTTTCAGACTCATACTCATTACTTTTTTTACTATAGTAATGACATCGTGTGCTAATACAAAAGTTGTCCCGGTAAGCCATCTTCTTACGCCAACTGATCCCAAAATATTTAAAATAGCCAGTATTGATGAATCAGGTAATGAAATTAGTGACCAGTTAATTTTAGAAGCGTTACAACAAAATATGAGTAAGCTGTCGTTATACCCAAGTTTTTATTCGGCAATTGACGATTTATCTGAAAATGTTTCAGGGTTTGAAGCCGTCATAGCAAATAACAATATCAGAGTTCAATATCTAAATGGGCAGCTAGCAGCGAATGGTAATCATCATCTGACTAAAGTATCAGCTATTTTTAAAATTGATGTTAAAAAAGATGACTATGGATTATATAAAACAATAACGATCTACCAACCAAAATCACTTCACTTTACACACGCTAAAACTCCGTTTACTGAAATAAATACATTAGACACTCCTGATAAACTACGAAAAGATGTTGAACAAATATTTAAGAAACTGGATATAACAATGGAACGTCTGTTATTTATATCCGGGGAAATTATAGTTCGAAACAGTGATGACGAAGTATATGACAATTTTGAACATAAATTAGGCCTCTATAGCAAAAAGTCTTACCAGGAAAAAGGTATGATTTTTGGTATCTTTGAACTAAAAAGTAATTTTCGCAAGAACATTATTCCAGTCCGGATCAGAATTTATCCGAATAGTAAAGGCTCGAGAGTCAAGTATGAATTTGATATTAAATATCTATTAAATCCTGATGGAACGAATACCTATAATACTGAGGAAATTAGTTATCTCGTTACAACGATAAAAAATATATCAACAACAACAGATCTTGATGCTCCAATTAATCATGACAAGGTGAATAATAAAAACTTAATTGCAATAATTGACGACCCGGTGATGATATCAGATTATAGCAAACCGGCAAATTCTATTGACATACACAAAACGTCTGTTACTTTTCGTCGAGCTGATGATTCAAAATCTAAATCCAACAAACATAAAAAAGCAAAAAAGCAAAAATCCTCACCGTATAAATCAAAACAAGCCGTTACCCCACCGAAAACTAAAAGTATCGGAAAAGATCATAAACCCAAGCAAGCAAATTTCAGTGGTCCTAAATCAAATAACATTAAAAATGTTGAATACATTGAGAAAATGCTATCATCACTCAAGGAAAAAAGGCCATCGAAATAGTTAATTATAAAATAAATTATTAACTTTAAACTGCATTACTAAGAAATTCAAAAATTCTGATTATTTATCCAAATTTATGCTAGTGAGTATTTGAGACAGTTCGGGAATACAGGAGCCACAATTAGTCCCTGCTTTTAAAATTTCACCCACTTCATCTGTACTAATTAAACTTTGTTTTTCAATTACTGATACAATTGTATTAATGCCAACATTAAAACACGCACAAATAATTTTGCCTGCATCTTTCTGACCGACACCCGGTTTACCGGTAAGAACACTATTCCGCTCAATGTCTGACAAAATATCTTTAGTAAATAAGTTTGATAACCAGTCTCGTTCAGGCAAATTAAAATCCGGACCGATAAAAATGCAACTTTCTAAATGTCCATTTTCTATTCTTGCACCTCGATACCGTGTAACAGCAGAATCAAAATATTCAACCCATTCAACGTTATCAGCATGCTGACATAATAAGCTACGAGCACAGTCAGCCCAATCTTCCGGTTTGTCCTCACCAGCTATTTCGTATCGCCACATTCCACGACCACGAGTAACTACCCAGTAACTTGAATTGTGAATCACTAATTTTCGTCGCGATAGAATAAAACCATACCACGCTGGTTTATACGCTTTTATTTTAACAGGAGTATGTTTAAATTCGGGCTGCCCTGATATTGGATCAGTGGCTGGATTCACCAGAGCACCACAATATGCTTTACTGGAAAATTGATCATTCCAGTGCATTGGAATAAAAACACTACCTGATTTTTGTGAGTTCGATATAGTCGCTCTAACAATAATTGAACCCCATTCACTTGCAACAGTAACTAGTTCACCATGCTCTATTTTTTCTTTTGAAGCATCATCAGTAGAAATTTCTGCATAGGGTTCAATTGTATGTGCGGATAAAGTTGCTGATTTCCCGGTTCGAGTCATAGTGTGCCATTGATCCCGTACCCGACCACTATTTAATATCAGAGGGTATTCTTCAGTACAGCGATTTGCAGGTGCATGCTTATTTACCGGGATAAATTGAGCCTTTTTTCCACTAGTAAAAAATTTTCCATCAGTAAATAATCTTGCCGTACCTTGAGGGTGTTGTTCTGTTACTGGCCATTGAACAGGGCTAATCGACCAAAAATCATCTTCGGATATATTTTCAAAATAACTAATATTAAAATCACGTGAGCCATTATTTTTATAACCCGATAACGCTGCATGTTCTTTGAAAACGTCTAAAGAGGTAGCGTAATTAAAGCCCTCCTTAAAGCCCATATATTTAGCGATTTCAGAAATAATTTTCCAATCTGCTTTAGCTTCACCGGGAATAGGTAAAAATTGACGCTGCCGTGAAATACGACGCTCGGAATTCGTTACCGTGCCATCGCGCTCGCCCCAGGTTTGTGACGGTAATAATACATCAGCGTATTGAGTAGTATCAGTATGGCGCATGCAATCTGACACGACCAGAAATTCACACTTTTCGAGTGCCTGCCGAACAAAATCGGCATCGGGTAAACTAACAGCCGGGTTAGTCGCAATTATCCATAATGCTTTGATACGGCCATCATTAACTGCTTTAAATAAATCGACTGCCTTAAAACCTTCGTTATCGGCAATAACTGGCGATTGCCAAAATTCCTGAACCAAATCACGGTGCTCTTTATTATCCAAAGCCATATGGGCTGCAAGCTGATTGGATAAACCACCAACCTCTCTGCCCCCCATCGCGTTGGGTTGCCCCGTAAACGAAAAAGGCCCCATACCGGCTCGGCCTATTCTTCCGGTGTACAAGTGACAATTTATAATTGAGTTAACGCGATCAGTACCATAAGACCATTGATTAATTCCTTGTGAAAATACGCTAACTACCCGTTCGGTGCGGGAAAAAACCCGATAAAACTCGGTTACCGTTTCTATCTCAAGACCTGTTAATTTTGCTACGCTATTGATATCCGGAGCAACTTGCTTTGCGGCCTCTAATGTAATCTCCATTCCCTCAGTACATTGTGAAATAAAAACATTATTTGCTTCACCCTGTGTGTCTAAATACACTAACAAGCCATTAAATAAGATATCATCGGTTCCTGGATTGATTGGCAAATGTAAATCAGCTATATCACAGGTTGCCGTTTTACGAGGATCAATCACATGAATTAATAAATCCGGATTATTTAATTTTGCTTGTTTAATGCGTTGAAATAATACCGGATG
>JBGMRJ010000038.1:0-17228 GCA_048061315.1 Gammaproteobacteria bacterium | reverse complement strand
ATGGTAACTTTACCCTCATCATCAAGCTCAGCTAATACACCACAGCCGACGCCACAATAAGGACACGTTGTTTTTACATTTTTTGACATTACAATGAAGTTTATACTAATACTGAACGAGCTGCTGAATCTAGTATCTAGCTAGCCTTTTATTTTTTAAAGGCAAAAAGAAAAGTATATTTATAAATTAAAAAAATTTAATGGCGCCTAATGCTCGCCTTTGGTTCGTAATAATCCGGCAAGACGATTACCTTGTTTTTGTGGACCACCACGAGGAAAAATTTTATGTAAATAGCTGCTGTTAGCCTTTTCAGGTTCCCAATGTTTTTTAAAATGTTTTACAATTTTACGGACTTCACATTGAACCCGGTGTAATTCATAGTAAGCACGTAAAAATTTCACTACTTCAAGATGCTCACCCGTTAAACTCAGATTCTCTGATTTAGCCAAAGCTCTCACAAAATCTTCAGACCATTCGTCAGAATCAACTATATAACCCTCACTATCAGTGAGAACAATGATACCATTAACTTCTAATTCTTTTGTTTGCATGTTTGGATAGCGCATTTTAATTCCTTATAATTATATTTTACTATTTAATGATGTTCCGGTAAAACACCAATCTGCTCCATTTCAGCTAATCCAGTTTCTCTTGCATGCTCTTGAAAACCTTTGTTACGCCAGAAAAATGCTCCCGGCATTGTAGTTGGAATAACTAAAACATAAAATAATGCGCGACCAATCACACTATTACCGACAATTAATACCCCTGCGAGTATCCAGGCCAGATAACCATACACGCCATCTAGCTGTGTAATAATCAGCATTGCTGTTAATAGCAGACTAATCAACAAACCGGAATTACGATATAAGTATGTTTTACCAAATGTAGTCGTCTGTTCATAGTGCGATGCAGCAGCTTCACCACCTTGTTTTTTCAGATCTCTGGCATGAAAAATCAAACCCAGTGATTCAAGTCCGATACCAATTAACATCAAAATACCCGTCAAATAAAATAGATTGGTAATTGACTCACCACTTGTAATTAGCAACATCCCATAAACGAGAGCAACAAATAGAGGCCCTAAACTCACCATATTGCCGTAAAAACTACTTAAAACTTGCCAATGATTCCAAAACGGCCTGGCTTCAATCCGATAGATGCTGTGCATAAAGAATAACGCTAATGGTCCACTAATCACTGCCGCCCAACCCAGTCCGGCAGTAATCATTGCTAAAGCATTTTCAGGTAGCCAACTCAGTAAAACGGGTAAACTGCTAAATACAGTATACAACGCTAATAAATTATAAAAGACAGCAATTGCCGCTACCTCCCGACTCACAGGAGAATAACGTAAATTATTAAACGCACGATAAAATCGATGCGGTTTGCCCAAGTGCATCGTCGATAATGCTAAAGCAAATGTTTCTAATCCCAGTAGTGCAAATAATACTACCGGATACAATATAGGATGAGAATTTACTGATAAAACATCTAAACCAAATAGCGGCCCGAGAAATAACATTAAAAATGCTCCAACCACAGTTTGTGTTAATAAGGTAAAGATAACTAATGGATTTTCCCGTGAACTTAATTTGTGCAAGTTCCATTGTGCAGGCATTCCTGAATCTAAAACTTTGGTATGAAATTCTCCATTCCCTTGTTCATCTTGCTCATAGCGTAATGGCATTGAATCCGGTCGTGTCATTTCACGCGGCAAACTATTAGTTTGTTGAAAACGAATATTGGGATTTGTTATTTTCGGAGAAGGAAATCCGGGAATGGTATTTTGAAGCTGATCCCGATTTTCTGGCATTGTCTCAATTACACCAAAATCAAGTGCCGAAGCTAAACACGCGGACACACAGGCTGGTTTTAATCCAACCTCTAATCTATCAACACACATATTGCATTTTTGAACATGGCCCTTACTGGTATCTAATTGTGGCGCATTGTAAGGACAAACCCAGGTACAGTAGCCACAACCAAAACAGATATCGGGATCTTGTAGCACAGCGCCATATTCAGCAAATTTAGTATACGCGCGTGTAGGGCAACCTTTTAGACAAACAGGATCATCACAGTGATTACATGCCATGGATATATTCAAACGAGTATAACTAGGATAAGTTCCACCTTCGACATAACCAACAGCCCGAAATGCTAAATGCGCTGGTAAATCATTTTTTTCACTGCATGCAGATTCACAAGCATGACAGGAAATACAATTATCAGCATTAAAATAGAAACCATGTTGCTTGTAACGATCCGGGTTGTCACTAATACTGGAATCACCATTAATGTTTAAACTTTTTCCAGTTAGCGTATCATTCTCCTCAACCAACTGAATTTTTTTACCGTAGCGATTGTATTCCCGGGTTTCACCTTTGGAAACAAAAGAATAATCAGGTTCGTCACTTCTTACTTTAAACATTATTTTTACTCAAGTTAAATAAACTAGTAAGTTCTTGCTGCTTTATTTCGAACAGCTGCAGCATCCTGGTTTTTTAGGGCTTCTATTTTTACAGCACATTGTTTAAATGCCGGTTGTCGTGAGTGAGGATCCAACAATCCCAACGTTAAGCGATTAACACATTCATAAAAGTGGAACGGGATAAAAACCATGTTGGGGGGGACGCGTTGTGTTAATTGCACCATTACCACAGCATCACCACGGCGCGATGTTAACCGGGCATAACCACTGTGAGTAATCCCAAGCTCTTTAGCGGAATCTGGATTCATTTCCATATAGGGCGTTGGACTAAATTTATTAATGTTACCAACCTTGCCAGTACGGGTACGGGTATGAAAATGCTCAACCACTCGCCCGCTATTTAACCAGAATGGATATTCATCATCGGGTTTTTCATTGTTATCAACAAAGGGTAAAGGGATTAGTTTTGCCTTACCATCTTCATATTGAAAAACACCATCGGTATAAAGTCTTTTCGTTCCTGTTTCATCTCCATCAGAACACGGCCACTGAATACCACGTTGCTGTTCCAGTTTGTCATAACTCATACCGGAATAATCCAGCATGCGTCCTTTGGACAACTGTTTCATTTCGTCAAACGCACCTTCAGTGGTTTCCGGGAAAACCGGTTTTCTGGCATTATCAAAACGTTTAGCCATTTCATTAAAAATCCAAAAATCCGGTTTAGATTTTTTATAGGGGGCAATCGCATTGCGGGTTAAATTAACGCGGCGTTCAGTATTAGTAAAACAGCCTTGCTTCTCAGCCCATATTGCAGCAGGAAGATATACATGACTGTATTCATTGGTTTCAACATCTTCATATGCATCCTGCACTACCAGAAATTCCAGTTTTTCAAGTGTCTTTCTAATACGTGATGTATTGGTCATTGAAGTCATGGGATTTGTTGCTATAAGCCATAAACCTTTTATCTGCCCAGTTTCAATTGCAGGGAAAATATCAGTTTGAAACAGACCCCGTTTTTCAGGTAAAAAATCTTCATCAATACCCCAGAAATTTGCAATGTCAGTTCTATCTTGTTGTTTTTCTAATGCGCGATACCCTGGCAACCCTGAGCACGAAGACCATTCGCGAGTACCCATGGCATTACACTGGCCTGTAATGGATAAACTACTACTCCCGGGTTTGCCAATATTGCCAGTAATTAAATTTAAATTATTAATTCCAACAACACCATCAGAACCATGAGTACTTTGATTAATACCCATTGTCCATATTGTCATCGCTGCGCCAGCTTTAGCATAAAGTCGTGCAACATTACGAATGGTATCTTCATCAATACCACAAATTCGGGACGCGGTTATCGGATCATACTGAGTTACCAATTTCTCAAATGCTTCAATATCATTAGTATGAGCCGTGATATATTGACGATCTTCCAAACCTTCATCAAGGATGACATGAGCCAAAGCATTTAATAATACAACATCCGTACCCGGGGTTATTGGTAAATGCATATCAGCCATTTGAGCAAACATTGTTACTCGAGGGTCTACAACGATTACCGGAAATTTTCTTTTTTCTAGAGCTTGCTTTAAGCGCCAAAATATAATGGGATGCTGTTCAGGTAGGTTTGAGCCTAAAGCTAATAAACATTCTGTGTGCTCGAAATCTTCATAACAACCGGGTGGGCCGTCTGATCCAAAAGATCGTTTGTAACCCGATACTGCAGATGACATACACAAAGTGGTATTACCATCATAATTATTAGTGCCTATTACACCGCGGGCGAGTTTACCTAGGGTATAAAATTCTTCAGTCATTATCTGGCCGGTCGATACAATCGCAAATGAATCCCGACCGTATTTTTCCTGTATGCGTTTTATTTCGCTACTTACTTTGTTTAATGAATCATCCCAACTTACTTCCTGGAATTTATCATAATATTTATCACGCATCAATGGTGTACTACCACGTCCAGCAGACTTAAATAGTTCGTGTTCGAAAATTCCTTTTAAACATAACTTACCACGATTAACATCGGCAGCCGCAACACCTCGCGACGCTACTGCGTCACCTTTATCATTCAAGCCTACTTCAATAGAACAGCCCGTGGAACAGTAACCACATGTTGTGTATTTCCACTCGACGACACCTTTATCAGCAATTTTAATCGGATTTTTTTTATTTCGACCGAACAACATTGATTATTTTCCTGAATATAATTTGTAGCTTTTTAGGAATTAGGACAACCTTCAGCAGGGATTAATGAAAGCATTATTTTTCCATTTTCATTCTTAACAGGATAACTCGCAGCACAACCTTCATCCGGAGCCACAGCTTCGCCGGAATCAAGGTTAATTTTCCAATCGTGCATAGGGCAAGCTACTTTTTTACCGTGCACTATTCCTTGAGATAATGGTCCTTGTTTATGTGGGCATTCATCACGCAACGCAAATACTTCGTCATCAGCAGTTCGAAACACTGCAATATCACCATCTTTGGTTTCAATAACACGTGCGCCTAGTTTTGGAATCTCTTCCAGGCTTCCAATTTCAATCCAATCTTGTTTAGTCATAGTTATATATTTCCAAATTTATCTCAATTTTTATCCCAATTTCTTCATGGCAACAAATTCATGAGCATCTGTGCCTTGAGCACGTTCTGTCCAGGGATCATCCTGAGCAAATTTTTGCGCAAAATTAAATCGAGCCGCTAATACAACACGATTATCATTGTCTTCGACCATTTTTTCTTTAACATATGTTAAACCAACGCGTTCAATCCACGGTGCTGTTCGCTCAAGATAATGTGCTTCTTCACGATAGAGTTGCATAAAGGCAGCTGCATATTCTAAAACTTCATCAGCTGTTTCAACATTACAGAGTAAATCTGTTACCCGAACTTTAATACCGCCATTACCACCGACGTGTAATTCATAACCTGAATCAACGCACACTACACCAAAATCCTTAATCGTGGCTTCAGCACAATTACGCGGGCAACCCGATGCGGCCATTTTATATTTATGGGGTGTCCATGAACCCCAGGTCATTTTTTCTAAATCAATACCGAGTTGAGTAGAATCCTGTGTGCCAAAACGACACCATTCTTTACCGACGCAGGTTTTAACTGTTCGTAAGGCTTTACCATAAGCATGACCGGAAACTAAACCAGCCTTACTTAAATCACCCCAGATTTCAGGAAGCTCTTCTTTCGTTAAACCATACATCGCAATTCGTTGACCACCGGTAACATGCACAGTTTTGACTTTAAATTTTTCTGCAACATCCGCAATTGCACGTAATTCATCCGGCGTTGTACCACCACCCCACATACGCGGAATGACTGAGTAAGTACCGTCTTTTTGAATGTTGGCGTGCTTACGCTCATTAATAAAGCGTGATTGATAGTCATCACTTTTTGCATCAGGGAACTGGCATAACACATAATAATTTAAGGCTGGACGACATTTGCTGCAACCATCCGGTGTATCCCATTCCATCGTATCCATGACAGCACGAACCGTTTTTAATTCTTTATCCTTAATAGTGGCACGAACATGATCATGATTGTGTTCCGTACATGGGCACATTGGCTTTAAATGTGGTGCAACTGAATAATCACCACCGACAGTATGCGCCAATAATGCTTCCACTAAACCCGTACACGAACCACAGGAGCTTGATGCTTTAGTGTGTGCACGTACTTCTTCAAGGGTAAATAATTTTTTATCGGTAATGGCTTTAACAATATCGCCTTTACAAACACCATTACAACCACAAATTTCAGCTCTATCGGACAGTGCCACAACACGGTTTTCTTCACCATGACCTGAGTCACCTAAATGTGCCTGACCAAACAATAGAT
This sequence comes from Gammaproteobacteria bacterium, assembly GCA_048061315.1. Classification (GTDB taxonomy): domain Bacteria; phylum Pseudomonadota; class Gammaproteobacteria; order UBA6429; family Thiohalophilaceae; genus CAYQUC01. Next base: position 10,924 of record JBGMRJ010000038.1, on the reverse strand, counting down.
TTTCACGAAATTCTGAAATGTCCGTTTCATCACGCATTAAATCAAAATACCAGGTACCATCAATAGTATCGCCGTACATCACCGCGCCTTTAACACGATTATTTTGCACCACAATTTTTCGATAGACACCACGAGCGGCATCCTGAAAAACCAGCTCTTCAGTATTTTCATCTCCGGTGAAATCACCAGCTGAGAATAAATCAATACCGGTAACTTTTAATTTTGTTGACGTAACCGTTCCTTCGTAACGACCAATACCGTGTTTAGCTAAATGATTGGCACACACTTTTGCCATTTCAAACAATGGTGCAACCAGACCATAAGCGACACCACGATGTTGTGCGCACTCACCAACGGAATAAATACGCGGATCAAATGTTTGCATGGTGTCATTAACAACAATACCACGCTCACAATGAATACCGGCTTTTTCTGCCAATGCAAAATTGGGCTTGATACCAACAGCCATCACAACCAAATCAGTGTAAATTTCTGTACCGTCTTTAAATCGTATTTTCTCAACACGATCTTTACCAATAATGGCTTCAGTATTCGCTTCCATTAAAAAGTTCAAACCACGATCTTCTAATGATTTTTTCAATAAACCTGCAGCAACCGGATCCAGTTGACGTTCCATCAAGATATCCATCAGATGAATAACGGTGACACTCATGCCCTGTTCTTTTAAGCCATTCGCCGCTTCCAATCCCAACAAACCACCACCGATAACAACGGCATGTTTGTGTTTTTTGGATGCTTCAAGCATTAAATCAACATCGTGGATATCACGAAAACTGATAACACCTTCCAAATCATGTCCGGGAACCGGGATAATAAACGGGTTTGAACCGGTAGCAATCAGTAATCGATCATAATCTTCACTAGTGCCGTCTGATGCAATAACCTTTCGCTTGACTCGATCAATCTCGGTAACTTCTTTGCCTTTGTGTAAAGTTACATTGTTATCAATATACCACTGCTCATCATTCAGCATGATTTCATCTATGGTTTTTTCACCTGCAAGCACGGGTGACAGCATGATGCGGTTGTAGTTTCCATACGGCTCCGCACCAAATACAGTGATATCATAAGAATCATCTGTTAATTTTAATAATTCTTCAAGGGTACGAATACCCGCCATTCCGTTTCCGATTACGACCAGTTTTTCTTTCATTACTTGCTCCACAAATGAAAAGCCTAATTACCATGCTAGTTGCTAAGCCATAGAGCAACTACCATGCCATAATATTAGAATTTACTAAAATTACAACTAAGTTGTTGTAATTAATAAAATAATTCTATTGATAACCATTCACTTTGAAGGCTATTGACTAATCTGACGCACTTATTTGGTGCGTTTTTAAAATGCATGCATCACGCTAAAGCATTGCAATACATATATATAGTATAAATTGCATTCACGCTGGATTTTAATATCTGTTGCTTAATTTAGTGTTTGAGACTATGACGACTGAGTATAAACTGGAAAATAATATTCAAACAATACTGCACCAGATCCATTCATATTGGTTTAAAAGTATTTTATAATGCACTAATATAGTGCAGTTTGCCTGAGATACTCGCTATTTTGATTCTAATATTTATTAGAATCAATAAGTTAGCTATATGGCACACACTTTGCACTATGTCGCTGAATAACTGTAAAACAATAAACTATACGAGACAGAACGAATGCCTGAGCAATCAAATAAATTAAATATTTTTTCCTTTAGTGGTAATACCAAGATCTTACACATGTCATGGATTGCTTTTTTCCTGACCTTCTTTGTCTGGTTTAATCATGCGCCGTTAAAGGGGCCCATTATGGCCAGCATGAATATGCAATTATCTGACTGGAAAACATTATTATTGCTCAATGTCGCACTGACAATTCCGGCACGAATTATTGTCGGCATGTTAGTGGATAAATACGGTCCAAAACTGATTTTTACCGGCTTACTTATTTTCGGTAGTATCCCCTGCTTTATGTTTGCCATGGCCGATCACTTTGAGCAAATGGCACTAGCGCGTTTCTTACTCGGTGGTGTCGGTGCCGGTTTTGTTATCGGTATTCGTTTAATTAGTGAATGGTTCCCAGCGAAACAAACCGGTGTGGCCTCGGGCATTTATGCCGGTTGGGGTAACTTTGGCTCTTCAGCTGCTGCCATGACAATACCAGCGATTGCTCTAATTTTTGGTGGCGATGATGGGTGGCGTTATGCCATTGGCTCAACGGGTGTGCTGGCACTGGCATTTGCGTTTGTATTTTACAACAATGTACACGACACTCCAAAAGGCTCCACTTACTTTAAGCCCAAGAAATCCGGTGCTATGGAAGTAACCAGTAAAAAAGATTTATGGTTTTATATCCTTTTTAATGCGCCGATGTACCTTGCTTTAGTCGCTATTGCATTAAGACTTGCTCCTATTGGTGCTGAGATCTTTCCGAAGAAAGTACTTGGAACTGCATTATTATCCAATGAGGCCGTGTATATCATTTGTATCGGGTTAGTCCTTTTATACGGCTTTAGCATTCGTAAAATCTTTCATGTCAATAACGAGCATTTAAAAGAACCTATTCCTGAAATTCATCAATATAAATTCAAGCAGGTTGCATTATTATCATTAACCTACATGGTCACGTTTGGTTCTGAACTGGCCATCATTTCAATGTTACCCAGTTTTTTTATTAATACGTTTAATTTATCAATTGCAACTGGAGCCGCTATCGCCGGTGCGGTGTTTGCATCGTTTAATTTATTTGCTCGACCACTTGGGGGTTTATTAAGCGACAAAATTGGACGTAAAAAAGCCTTAACCATTTTACTCGCAGGTGCTGCTGTTGGTTATTCAATAATGAGTCAAATTACAGCTGAATGGCATATTGTTATGGCAATTCTTGCAACCATGACTGCATCGCTATTTGTACATGCCGGTAATGGTGCAGTTTATGCTGTAGTACCACTGATTCGCAGAAGTATGACCGGCCAAATCGCCGGAATGGCGGGGGCTTATGGTAATGTGGGTGCAGTTATCTTTTTAACGATATTCTCGGTCTCGACAACACCGGTATTCTTTATGAGTCTGGCTGGTTTTGCTGCAGCGTTATTTGTATTAATACAATTATTAGATGAACCGAAAGGTGCCATTGCTGAGGTATTACCTGATGGTACGGTACAAATGATTGAAGTTGAATAGTATTGTGATTACCATGACGCTAATCCTATAATTCAAAATAATAATATGAACCTCGCTATCGAATTTGCTTCAAAGAGTATTGCCGGTGTTAAACCGCAAAATGAAGACGCTTGCGGCGTGCGCTGTCCGGATGAACCATTATTAACTACCAAAGGTATCGCAGCAGTTATTGCCGATGGTATGAGTGGTAGCGATGCTGGTAAGGAAGCCAGTGAGGCCTGTGTCTCCGGTTTTTTAAATGATTATTACAGCACCCCTGAAAGTTGGGCAGTTAAAACCTCATCTCACAAAATATTATCTGCTCTGAATCATTGGCTACATGGTACCGGACAACGTGAATACGGTAGCCACAAGGGGATGGTTACTACGATTAGTACATTGGTATTTAAATCAAATACCGCCTATTTATTTCATGTTGGTGACACGCGCATTTATCGACTTCGGGGTAATGACTTGCAATTATTAACCCAGGATCATCGAATTACTGTTGATAAAGGTAAAACCTATTTAGCCCGAGCAATGGGAATTCAATTACACCTTGATATCGATTACAAAAAAACATCATTGGAAACAGACGATACTTTCATCATGCTTACAGATGGTGTGTTTGAATTTGTAACCGACAAAGAGATTAAAAACTGTGTTTTAGAAAATCTAGCTGATTTAAATCATGCCGTAAACTTTATTATTGCGCTGGCGGAAAAACATAATAGTGATGATAACTTAACATGCCAGATTATTACTGTTAAAAATCTGCCGCAGAAAAATGAAACAGAATTTTTTAATACCTTAACAAAATTACCTTTCCCTCCAACATTAGAACCGGGCATGAAGCTCGATGGTTATAACGTGTTACGTCATATGTTTTCCACTAAACGAACCGAAGTTTATTTAGTTCAGGACATGGAGACTAATAGAAAACTAATATTAAAAGCACCATCAGTAAATTATAATGATGATGCTGAATACATTAATCAATTCTTACATGAAGAGTGGATTGGTCGACGCATTAATAACCCTCACGTTATGAAAGTATGTAATATGGAGCGGAAACGCACGGCATTATATTATATTGCTGAATATATCGAAGGAATGACCTTACGCCAATGGATAGATGATTTACCACAGTCAACATTAACGCAAACCCGAAATTTCATTATCCAAATAGCTCGTGGACTACGCGCTTTTCATCGATTAGAGATGATTCATCAGGATTTAAAACCGGAAAACATTATTATCGATGAACACGGCTCACTTAAAATAATTGATTTTGGATCGACAAAGATTGCCGGGATTGAAGAAATAACCAAACCAATTGAATCCAATAATATTCTGGGAACTATAAATTATACCGCACCTGAATATCACACTGGTGATATCGGTAGTAACCGCTCTGATATTTTTTCCTTAGGTGTTATTGCATATGAATTACTAACCGGAAAATTACCTTATGGCAAAGAATTGTCTGCTCGTAATCTAGGAAAAGTCAGTTATATCTCTGCTCGTAATCATAGTCGGGAGTTACCAGAGTGGGTTGATAAAGCATTGGAAAAAGCCGTTAAAATAACACCGCAATATCGATATGGACTGTTATCTGAATTTACTTCTGCATTAACCAAGCCTGATCCGGATTTAGCCTCTAAACCCAATGCACCATTACTGGAACGTAATCCGCTTAAAGTCTGGCAAGTTATTTCTTTTATTTTATTTTTATCTAATCTGTTTTTTATTTATTTGTATAATAGTCGATTTTAATTTCTTTAATATATTAAAAGAATACCCAAGTAAAATTTACTTGGGTATATCTTACATCAAAATATTGCAATAACTAAGTATATTTAAAAAAACCTCTTAGGGAACTCCAATTATTGTAATTGGTGCGGACAATACCGGAATTCCGTGAGTATTATTTGAATTAGAAGCTACTGGAGTTACTTCAGCTGCTATATAAGTATCAACTGTAGAAATATCATCAATAGTAACTGTATAAATAGTTTGATCTACAGGCATACCTGCTACAACAGTCTCTGTACCAGGAACAATTACATTATTTACAACATCCACGTTTACCCATCTTATTAATGATGGAGCTTGCCCTGCTCCAGATTTAAATATCACTGTTAAAATATCCCCTTCAACAGCACTAGTAAGAGTCGGTCCATCACTAGTCGCACTAACACTGGTAACAGTAGTATTTACCATAGATCCAGTAACAACAGTCAGACCAGGTGTCATAAGTTTACTACCATCGGTTATACCAGTTAAAGCGATAGGAGTAACCTCTAACGTAAATACCTCATCAACAAGATCAGCCGCTGTTACCGTATGAGTAATTTCCATAGGAACAGGATGTGCTGGATCAAATGTCATGGAATGAACTGGTGTAGTACTGGAACTATTCATAAAGTTCATTACGCTTGCACCTTGTTCATCCATATCAGCATCAGAATAAGTATACGTTGCTGTTATCACATCTCCTGTTTTAACTGTGGTACCTGTAACGATCGCACCTTTAGCATCGACAACCGTTAATACAAAAGGATTAGCCGTGGTATCAGCAACAATAGGCGCACTATTAACCGATATTGAATCCATAGCTGAAATACCTGGAGCACCCGCTGCAGTGAGCGGAGTCACTTTAAAGGTAATATCTTGACCAATATCTGCTGTGACAACTTTATATGTAGATGCTATTACGATTTTGTCTTTGTCATTACTTGCAGTAATTGTCCATTCAATAAGATCGCTATTACCAACTACTGGTGCTTTACCATCAACCATATAGGTTCCATTAAGCACACTACCGACCATTGCCGTACTAACACCACCGACATTAATGCTAAACGGTGTACTTCCGGCTTCCACACCAATTTGAGCATTACTCGCTACAGGTAACACAGCATTTGGTAGTGGAACCATAACATCAGATGAAGGAACGGTTTGACCCATTATCGTACCAGCATCGGCTCTTGGTGTAACATCAAATGAAACGAGTTTACCTAAATCTGCATCAACAATAGTATATTGCATACCCGTTTCCAGGCCTGCACCATTATCAATTTCAACTCGACCTGTACCATCTGTGTTACTGCGCATCCATTGATAAGAGGTTCCTTTAGCTGTTTTATCTTGTGCATCACCATCGATATCAGTATAAACAAATGATGCATCCAAAGTATCTCCGGGAGCTGCGGTCATAACAACAACAACATTCGCATCTACTGCTTTAACTTTACTAGCTGTTGGTGCGCTATTAACAATTACACCATTTGCGGTTACAGGTAAACCAGTAGTAGTACCAGTTTGAGCTATGGGGGTTACTTCAAATACAAGTGTTGATCCTTCATCACCAGCCATTACTTTATACGACTTAGTATTAGCAACAGTCGTATCATCACCAACAACAACTTTTAGCCATCGAAAAATTGAAGTACCTTGAAGTGCATTTTCTGCATCTGAATAAGCATAATTCCCCATTAATGTATTACCAACTAAAGCCGTTCCATTTGGACCTGTTGCACCCGTTGTTGGTTTTATAGTTGCGACTGGAGCTTTATCATTTATTACAGCGACACCAATTGTAACTGGACCAGATGCTTTCGTTACCGTCATCAGATTACCGGTTTTGGCTTTCGCACTTACTTTTACTGTAATAGAACTACCTTCATCAGCTATGACTACAGTGTATGTTGGATTAGTACCAATATTTGCAACAGTACCAGTTTTAAACCATTTGAATGTTAACGAAGCAGGACCCATTTGATCATTTTCTGCATCAGCATAGTTTGGAATAGCTGTTAACATATCACCCGAGGCCGCTTTCGTGACAGACATACCGGCCATTTCAATAACAGGGTTCAAGGTTGGTGCTGCATTTGCAGTGTTACCACCGCCGCCAGTATTCAGCTCAACATCAATATCAACACTTACTGCAGTACCATCTTTTGTGCCAGAATCAGCATGCGGTGTTACTTCAAACGTAATTTTTTTACCTGCATCTGCTGATTGTACGACATAAACTGCAGAATTATTTCCGGTAATAGCGATTGAATTTACATACCATTGCAATGATGACAAATCACCTACAGATTTTTTGTCAAAAACATATTGACCATTTAAATTATCACCAACCTTCGCGTTACTGTTAGCTCCAGTACCATTAATAATGGTAACACTGGAAACAGTAGGGGCAGGATCAGTATTAGTAGTTGCAGTTGTCTCACCACCATCACACGCGGTTAATGACAAAAATAGTAAAGAAAAAAAGATTAGATTAAATCTCGTATAAAAAATCTGTTTCATAGTTCCTCCGAACGACTGCTACATAATATAATTATTAATATGAACAAATTTTGAAGAATAGAAATTGTTATTGTAATTATAAACCAGCTCAACTATGACTTCTAAAGGAGGGTGGCAATTCAATTTGCTTCAATACTTGCTTCCATGCTCATCAATATTCTATCAATGATTACTTAAAAATATCTTATCATTGCTTTATTATTTTTGCTTAAAAAAATAAGTTCTCTGCACAGTATTTATTGTGCATTATTAGAATAAACTTAACGATTTAAAGGAATATGACTATATGAAGGCATTTCAATCTTTGCAATATTATTTTTTTTAAGCTCTATAACTATATTTAATATTTTCTTTTTCTTATATTAGAAATATTGTATCTAAAAATCAAGATCGGACATCGCTTTTTCTAATTTATTTATATCTGCACCGTTTATTCTTCGGTAACCAACATACATTAATGGATAACCATTACCTTCAAGAATGTTATAGGCTTGCCGCCCGGGACCCTCGGCATCGTATTCAGTAAAATCGATACTATTTTCATTTAAATAATTTCTCATCTTTTTACAAAAGCCACACCAACTTGTACCATACATAATAATCATTGGTTCTCCACCTTCGTAAAAATGGTTTGACATTACTTGCTGTTCAGAACGAGTTAAAATTTCTTCACCTATATCTTCTGCCAACAATGAAATTATTCCCAATTTATCATTACCAACAACACTTCTAGATCCAACGACCGTTAATGGAAATCGATTCTTTCCACCCACTTCACTTAAGCGTTCCTTACCTTCTTCGCTGTTTGCATCAAATTCTGTGTAATCTATATTTCTCTTTTTAAAAAGATTCACAACATCAGAACAGTATGCACCACAGTTATTTGTTGTAAATAACCAAACTACTGGTTTACCATCTTCATCAAATGCTCCGCTAGTAAATAACGAAGATAACAAATCCGGCTTAAAACCATAAATAACACTGGCTACAACTGCAATTAAAATGATTTTTTTCATAAACTATCTCTAAGCTTTAATTAATATCTATCGTACTAATTCAGTAAATCTTTATTTTTCTATTATAAAACCGATATTGATATTGTTAGCGCGATTGATAGTCATTATCCCTACTGTGAGTAGCGTCTATTAAAATACACTAATCCGCTCGAATAACCAAAATGATGAAAAACCACCGATAGTATAAATTACGGCCGTTTCAGCCCAGTCCAGCAACTTTTTCTGTTTTAACCTGTGCAGTGCCCTGCCCAACCAAGTAAAACAACGCAAGCAACAAACATCACCTGCCAAAGCTCAACACCAACATTGAAAAACACCAATGCCAATGGAATGGCTTGTTGCGGTAAACCCACTTCGGCCAGCGTGCCGCTCGATTGATGTCGGCCTTGGTGAACACAATACGTTTGCTCTGATCGGTGATCCCGTCATTTTGCAAACCATAAACTAAAAAAAGCGAGGCCCCAATTAGCAAAAAATGCAGCAGGGGCTCCGTAACAACTTTTTTAACAATGACTATCCTCAGATAAAAATTAAGCCTTAAGGTTTGTACCAAATTGGTGAAGTATAAGCGCGTTCCTGGTGGATTAATTTCACACCCTTTGGAATTTTCGCACCGAGACGTACCTTGTCATAGAGCACCCAGCGGGGAGTTGGTATCTCGATAATGCGAGCGTAGTAGAATGCATTTTCTTTACTGTTAAAATCAGGGTCAGTCCAAACCGTAGCCAACTCGGAAGCACCGATAGTATTGGTCCAGTTTGCTGCTTCAAGGTCAACTGTATTACCCACTGCAGGCAGTTTTCCTTTGTTATTCGGTTTACGTTTGCCCGACCAACTAACGTCATACACTTTCTCGTGGGTATTGCCTTTTTTGTCGATCCATCCTTTGATGATCTGAATGCGATCAAGATTGGCGCCAACCGGATCACGTAATGCAAAAACCATAAAGGTCGGTGCTTTTTTACCTTTGGATGCTTTCTTTAGATCACCACCCATCGGCACACCTTTTTCGTAGCCACTGAATGCCGGTGTGCGGCTGCGTAGATCATCCTTATTGAAATCCCAACCACCGAAAAAGCGTACCATTATGCGCGGACCTGTCGTGGCGTAGGTTTCCTTGCGCGCCATTGCATCCCAGAGCGCTTCGCGGGTATTTTCAGTAGCCCACACACCCTGATAACCGGAAGCGACTAACATATCACCTGGAATCTTAGCCAATTTCGATTTAAGGAATGGATGTGAGACACGCGTTTTTGAGGGTTCAACAGTGGTTGATTTACCAAAGAAGTTTTCCTCTTCAGCAGTGGATAAACTGGTATGGCTATCGGTTGCTCCTACCAGGCCAAACTTGTAAGGGTTGGTGCCGAGTTTCTTTTCCAGTTTGAGTCCGTTCTTCAATGCCTCGCGTGCATATTCACGTTGCAGCATCTCATCTTTCTTGAGTTCAGTAAGATCAAGATTACCGATATCCCAGGTGCCGTAATCGGCAAACTCATCATTGGGTGAAAGTTTCGAGTGAGTTTCTCCGTCACCTTTTATTTGTGTCACTTCGTAGAGCGGTTCCCACTTGGCGCGTAAGTTGACATAGTTTTTATCAACTTTACCACCGGCATAGGTTTTTTCGGTTGGGAACATCCAGCCGTTTGAGAGGTTGCCGTTATGGGAAATTGCAAATGCCTTGCCTCCGGTTTTTTTCTCGTAATCTGCCAACCATTTATAAAGATCCAATGGATTGGTGGTTCCAAGGGGTGGCTGTGTTGTCAAAGGAAGCACCTGACGCGCACGATCTCCGTTGTCACGCAAAATCACATTTCTGTGCAGGTTGAAACCTTTAGGAATCGAAGTCCATTCGAATCCAATCAAAGCCGTAAATTTACCAGGATCATTAAAACGGTCGGCAGTATCAACAATATCGTACCAAAGATTGTTGTAAACCTTGGAGCCTGGAGAATAGTCTTTAACAAGTTGCTTCGGAACTTTCATCTGTGCGAAATGGGTTATCAGGTCGAATGCAGCTTCACCGGCTGCTTTGCCACCCTTTTTAAAAGCTTCATGCCATTCTTTACCCTTTGGATCTGCCAGTATATTTGGATCACCTTTCTGAATGCCTGCGGCAAGGCCCATCATATCGGAATGATCGGTAATAACCAGCCAGTCCAGTGGTCGACCCAGTTTTGCTTTGACACCTGACGATGCTGTGATTTCTTCACCGCGTGCAAAACGGTAGGCATCTGAATGTCCAAGAATATTACCAAACAGTCCGGCATCGAGTGATAGTCCGGTGTGCAGGTGGGTCTCACCCCAATACACATTGCTAGGGAAAGAACGCTGGGCATAAGGCGAGTAACCTTTGCCAGGGTACAAACTTTTGGTCAGTGCATCAGGAGTAGGTGTTCCTAACTCCGAAG
>JBGMRJ010000037.1:0-26105 GCA_048061315.1 Gammaproteobacteria bacterium | reverse complement strand
GCTTCTTCCAGACCTTTGTCGATAACATGGGTTGGTTCATACCCTAACAATTCTTTAGCTTTGGTGATGTCTGCTCGTGAATGCCGTACATCGCCAGCACGAAAATCACGGTAAACCGGTTCTGATTTTTTTAGTGTTTTTATTCTGGTTATGAGTTTATCCTGAATAAAATTGAATAATTCTGTGAGAGTGGTTTGTGCGTTTAATGCAACATTATAAACCTGATTTACTGCTTCCGGGTTAGTCGTTGTTGCGGCAAGTATGTTTACCTGAACCGTGTTATCGATGTAACAGAAATCACGACTGGTCTCACCATCACCGTTTATATAAACAGTTTCATTATCTAAAATACTGGCAACCCATTTTGGGATTACAGCCGCATAAGCACCATTGGGATCCTGGCGTTGACCAAAAATATTAAAATAACGTAAGCCAATGCATTTAAAATCATAGGTTCGTGCAAACACGTTGGCATAAAGTTCATTAACCAGTTTTGTGACAGCGTAGGGGGATAATGGATTCCCGATTTTATCTTCGACTTTAGGAAGATCCGGATGGTCGCCATAAGTTGAACTCGATGCAGCATAAACAAAGCGCGTTATATTGTTTTTGTAAGCGGCATACAACATATTCAGAAAGCCACTGTTATTATTGTCATGTGTTAGTATTGGATCTTCAATTGAGCGTGGTACAGAACCTAAAGCGGCCTGATGTAATACATAATCAACATTACTACTCGCATTACTACAATCATCGATATTACGAATATCACCTTCGAATAATGTGAAGTTATTCCATTGTTCTTTAGTAACCAGTTCTTTTACCTGATCAAGATTATGTTGATGGCCTGTTGAAAAATTATCGAGTCCAACGACTGTCTGGTTGTTTTTGAGTAATGTTTCTAATAAATTAGAACCAATAAATCCGGCAACACCGGTTACCAACCATTTTTTTGGTGTTGTATTGAGTTCCTTTAATATTTTTTGATACTGGCTCATTAATTAATTTCCTGCATTTCTTATAAACGACCATCGGTTTTATCGCTGTCTAGAACATATTTAATATCGTAAAGTACGTGATCTTTTTTACCAAAGGCATGTATCTTATCAGCACCCATCTCTTTAATCTGATTGTGGGCAACCGCGAGTATGATAGCATCATACTGACCATTTTTTGGTTGTTTAATCATGTTAATATTGTATTCTTTTTTTGCTTCTTCCTGATCAACCCAGGGATCATAGATATCAACATTGGCACCATATTCTTTAATTTCATCTATGATGTCGACAACACGTGTGTTACGGAGGTCAGGGCAATTTTCTTTAAATGTTAGTCCTAAAATCAATATATTCGATTCATTGACGTGGATGCGTTTTTTCAACATCAGTTTAAATACCTGTGAAACAACATAATTTCCCATGTTGTCATTTAAGCGTCGACCCGCCAAAATCATTTCAGGGTTGTAACCTATTTCCTGTGCTTTGTAAGTCAGGTAATAAGGATCAACACCGATACAGTGACCACCAACCAGGCCGGGTCTAAAGGGTAAAAAATTCCATTTGGTTCCAGCCGCAATTAAAACTTCTTCAGTGTTAATTCCTAATCGGTTAAAGATAATGGCAAGTTCATTAATTAACGCAATGTTGACATCACGTTGGGTATTTTCGATAACTTTGGCAGCTTCTGCGACTTTTATCGAACTGGCCTTATGAGTGCCAGCAGTGATAATGGATTTATATAAATCGTCAACCAAATCGGCAACTTCCGGAGTTGAACCTGAGGTGACTTTTAGTATATTGGTAACACGATGCTCTTTATCGCCGGGATTAATCCGTTCGGGGCTATAACCAACATAAAAATCCTTATTAAATTTTAACCCGGACGTTTTTTCGATTAATGGTACACAAACTTCTTCTGTAGCACCGGGGTAAACAGTAGATTCATAGATAACAATTGCATCTTTTGAAATAACACTTCCAAGCATTTCACTGGCTTTAATTAGTGGCGTTAAGTCCGGGTTTTTATTTTTATCAATTGGAGTGGGGACAGTTACAATAAAAATATTACAATTTTTAAGATCGTTTGTATCTGAACAGTATTGTAGTTGTGTTGCTTCTTTTAATTCATCACTATTCACTTCCAGAGTACTGTCAGTACCGGATTTTAATTCTTCAACTCGTGGTGCATTAATGTCAAAGCCCATAACGGATATTTTTTTGCCAAATTCTACTGCTAGTGGTAAGCCGACATAACCCAGGCCAATGATTGCGAGTTTGGAATCTTCAAGTTTAAGCATTGCTTTATACCTTTATTATTTTAAATATTAATTATTGAGTTTTTTTTCCCAATCCAGTGCCGTTTTTACTATGACGTCTAAATCATCAAATTTTGGTTTCCAGCCGAGAGAGTCATGTATTTTATCGGCAATCGCTGTTAATTCTGGAGGATCGCCAGCACGTTTTGGTTCTTCCCGAACTTCAAATTTTGACTCGTTAATACGTTGAACTGTATCAAGAACTTCCCTGACACTATAGCCATGGCCATATCCACAGTTTAAAATTGTGGAATTGCCATTTTTACGTAAATATTCAAGTGCTTTTATATGAGCATCTGCTAAATCTTCTACGTGTATGTAGTCACGTATTCCCGTTCCATCTGGAGTGGGGTAATCTGTACCAAAAATGGATACGTGTGAGCGTTTGCCTACAGCAGCTTCACAGGCAACTTTTATTAACAAGGTTGCGCCTTCGGTTGATTGCCCTATTTTTCCTTCAGGATCGCATCCTGCTACATTAAAGTACCGTAGTATAACATGGCGCAGGTCTGAAGCTTTCGATAAATCGCCTAACATCCACTCAGTCATTAATTTAGACGTGCCATAGGGATTGATAGGGGCTAGAGGAGTATTCTCACTTGCGGCTCCTTCTTCGGGCATGCCGTATACGGCAGCCGTGGATGAAAATATAAAATGTTTAACGTTTTGTTGTTGGCAACACTCCAGAAGATTACGACTACTGCAGGTGTTATTCCAATAATATTTTAATGGATTTTCAACGGATTCGGGTACGACAGTATGCGCGGCAAAGTGCATAACGGTATCAACATTATGCTCAATGAGTATTTTGGTTACGAGTTCTTTATCACTGGTGTCTCCTATAATTAAATCACCAAACAACACTGATTTTTTAAATCCGGTAGACAGATTATCAAGAATGACAATTCGCTCATTTGCTTTCCCTAGCTGGTTAACAACATGGCTACCGATATATCCGGCACCACCTGTGACAAGTACGGCTGGTTTAGTCATTTAGGCCTCGATTTTTAGACATGAAAAAAGTGTAAATAATTGTTTCGTAAGGGGGATTTTAGTGTAATTTGCTTAAGCTTTACTGCATAATTGTTAAATTGTAGCTTAAATTATAAAAGCTTCGCCAATATTTTTAACAAATTATTGAGTATACTCGATCTAATTTTTAATTATAGATTATAAGTATTTGAATTATATGTATTTATTTCAGTGGAAGTGCCATTGTTGGTGGATGAATATGAATACAGACAATGATATAATTATTACTTTTGAATATGACTAACTGAAATTCTATCTAATGACCCATAATACTGATGACACACGAATAAAATCTGTAACTGAAGTCGTAGCACCGGCTGAGCTACATGAATCATTGCCCATTACCGAAATGGCATCAGATACTGTGTTTAACACCCGTAAAGCAATTCATAATGTATTACATGGTGTCGATGATAGACTGGTTGTTATTGTAGGACCGTGCTCAATTCATGATTCAAAAGCTGCACTAGAGTATGCAAATCGTTTATCAGAATTAAAAAAGCAATATCAAGATGATCTAATCATTGTTATGCGTGTTTATTTTGAAAAGCCCCGAACGACAGTCGGCTGGAAAGGACTCATTAATGATCCTGATCTGAATGGCAGCTTTCAAATAAATAAAGGTTTAAAAATTGCCCGTGAATTATTATTGGAGTTAAATAATTTTGGTATTCCAGCTGCAACTGAATTTTTAGATTTAATCACACCTCAATACTTTGCTGACTTAATAAGTTGGGGTGCAATTGGCGCTCGAACAACCGAATCTCAGGTACATCGCGAATTAGCATCAGGATTATCCTGTCCTGTTGGTTTTAAGAATGGCACTAATGGTAATTTACGTGTTGCAGTTGATGCTATACGTGCTGTTCAGGATCCTCATATTTTTCTATCGGTTACCAAACAAGGACATTCGGCAATATTTTCGACAACGGGTAATAATGATTGCCATATTATTTTGCGTGGTGGTAAAAAACCGAATTACGATAATGATAGTATCTTGAACACGATTACTGAATTGGATAGTGCCGGGATGAATACGAAAGTTATGGTAGATTTGAGTCATGGTAATAGTCAAAAAGATTATCGACGCCAAATTAGCGTTGCTAGCGATATTATTGAGCAAATTACGGATGGTCAAATAAATATAATGGGCGTAATGATTGAAAGCCATCTAAATGAAGGTAATCAATCTGTGGGCGATGGCACATCCTTGAACTATGGACAAAGTATTACTGATGCTTGTATTTCATGGGAATCTACGGTTGAACTATTATCAAAATTTGCACAGGCAGTGCATACCCGACGGTACGATAACTCAAAAATTGCTGCAACATAAATCCGTTGCGATGGCGATAACATTATAAATTGTTACCGCCGCCATTATTTAGTTTTTTTTACGGAAATGCAGGAATTGTTGGTTCAACACCATGCGTGTCAACTTCAGGATGATGTTTTTTAACCAAGGCATTAATTTGATCAACCTCGGTGACAGGAACTTCAGCCATTAGCAAAATGTGACCATCATTGATATCTTTTTCAAAGGGTTTTAATTTTGAATTAGGGACATCAAGTGCAATCATGCTCGATGACCAGGCACCAATAAATGATCCTGCAACCGCTGTCGCTAAAACTGTGAGCCCACCAAGTTCTATACTTGCAATGGGTAATAGCACTGCAGCTGCACCTAATATTAAACCTGTTATTCCGCCAATTACAAAACCATTCTGAGTGCCATGCACAACATCGCTTTTTTGTAATAAACTGGCTTCAGGTAATTCTGATAAATCAATGCCTTTTTTTGCAATAACGTGCATATGATTTTCCGGTATTTTAGCGAGTAACAGTTCATTGTGAACTGTTCGAGCACAAGCTGCGTCTGGTAAAATAAAATAAAGTCGTCTATTCATAATAAACCTCCATTTTAAAATTGTATTTTGATTATATAGTTATAAGTCTTATTGTTAGTATAGACGAGGATTTTACTGGGTTATTCATAAAATATTGTTATCGCGAAAGATTAAATACCGCGCCTCGTTGATATCTATATGATTTATAATGAAATTAGTATATAAGTAAATTTATATATAATGTAGATTAATGATATTATGTGATGTGCATGGAAAATTGAAGGTATCGAAAATACCGAATTAAGAGGATCAGGATTTGAAATTTTTACCCATTTTTATGGATATCAATAATCGTCAATGTTTGGTTGTTGGTGGCGGAAAAGTAGCTGCACGAAAAGTACATTTATTATTTCGAGCTGGAGCAAGAGTAACTGTTGTTTCTCCGGAATTAACCAATGACTTGACTACAATGCTTCAAAAAAATCAAATTGAATCAATAACCGAGCATTATAGTGGTGCATGTATGTCTGACTATGCCATTGTTATCGCAGCTACAGATAGTGCAGATGCCAATAAACAAGTTTCTGAAGATGCAAAAAAACAGGGCATCCCGGTAAATGTTGTTGATCAACCAGAACTATGTACTTTTATAATGCCATCAATTATTGATCGGTCTCCTGTTCAAATTGCAGTGTCAACGGGTGGAGCATCACCAGTGTTAGCACGATTATTACGTTCAAAATTAGAAACCGTCATTCCTTCAGCTTATGGTCGGTTAGCGGAATTAATTGAGTTGTATCGAAACAAAGTAAAAGAAAAATTTTCCAGTGTTGATGATAGAAAAAAATTCTGGGAAGCCGTTTTAGAAGGTCCAATAGCGGAAGCATTAATCGCCGGTAAAGACAAAGATGCAAAACAAGCATTGGATAAAGCCGTATCGGAAGCAAAAGCTCCAGATCAACAAGGTGAAGTGTATTTAGTTGGAGCAGGGCCGGGTGATCCTGATTTATTAACGTTTAGAGCCTTACGCTTAATGCAACAAGCGGATGCGGTTGTTTATGATCGATTAGTATCAAAAGAAATTCTGGATTTAGTGAGGCGCGATGCCGATTTTATTTATGCCGGTAAAGAACGTGATAATCACGCAATTCCTCAAGAAAATATTAATCAATTATTGGTGCGATTAGCAAAAGAAGGAAAACGTGTTCTTCGTTTAAAAGGTGGCGATCCTTTTATTTTTGGCCGTGGAGGGGAAGAAATAGAAACCTTAATGGAAGAAAATGTTAACTTTCAGGTAGTTCCCGGTATTACAGCAGCAGCAGGTTGTGCTGCATATGCTGGTATTCCTTTAACACATCGTGATTATGTGCAATCGTGTACTTTTGTTACCGGACATTTAAAAGATGGCAGTATCGACTTAAATTGGAAAGCCCTGGCGCATGCAAATCAAACAATAGTATTTTATATGGGACTTCATGGTGTTGCTGAATTGTGTAAGCAATTAACCTTGCACGGACTGGATAAAAATACACCTGCAGCATTAGTAGAAAAAGGGACAACACAACATCAAAAAGTTCACATCGGTAATCTAATGACATTAGCTGATATTGTTAAAGAAAATAATGTGCAAGCCCCCACATTAATTATTGTTGGTGAAGTAGTATCATTGCACAATAAATTAGCCTGGTTCCACCCTAACGATAATTAGATCTTATTATGCTTGATTCAGCAATTATTATAATTACATGTTCCGATCAAGCTGGAATTGTAGCTGCGGTTACAGGATTTATTCATGATAACAACGGTAATATTATTGATTTAGAGCAACATGTCGATATCGAACAAAGTCAATTCTATATGCGAATTGAGTGGGATTTTTCGAAGTTTATAATTGATAAAGCTAGTATTAACGCATCGTTTAAAGATTCGATCGCTGATAGTTTTAATATGAATTTTAATATTTATTTTTCGACTGATACACCAAAGTTAGCACTATTTGTTTCAAAACACAGCCATTGTTTTTATGATATGTTATCACGTTACCAATCAGGTGAATGGCGAGTTGCTATTCCGGTTATTATCAGTAATCATCGTGACCTTGAAAAACCAGCTAAAGATCTCGATATTCCATATCATTACATTCCGATAACAAAAGAAAATAAGTTATCTCAGGAACAAAAAATATTGGATATATTAAAAGATAATAATATTAATTTAATTGTTCTTGCACGTTATATGCAAATTTTAAGTGAAAACTTTATAACGCAGTATAAAAATAAAATAATTAATATTCATCATTCCTTCCTTCCGGCATTTCCTGGTGCAAAACCCTATCATTCTGCATATGAACGAGGCGTTAAAATAATAGGAGCAACCAGCCATTACGTTACTGCTGATTTAGATGCTGGCCCCATTATTGCTCAGGATATTGAGCATGTCAGTCACACTGATTCTATTAAAGAATTAATTCGGAAGGGCAGTGATATTGAAAAAATTGTGTTGGCGCGTGCAATATGGAAACACATTAATCATAAAACTTTAGTTTATAATAATAGAACGATTATTTTCACTTAAGCATTTGATAGTTTTTCATTATGAGTTAGGACATAAATTACTGGAATTAAGAATAACGTAATTAATACCGAAAAACTCAAACCACTGACTATAACGATTGCCATTGGCTGTAGCATTTCTGCACCGTCGCCAATGCCTAATGCCAGCGGTGTCATTCCCAGCACAGTTGTTAGAACCGTCATCAAAATTGGTCGAAGGCGTTGTTTAGTCGCTTCAATTACAGCGTGTAAATTATCTGCGCCAGTATTTTTGATGTTTTCTATCTGTTCAATTAATACAATTGCATTATTTACCACGATACCCGTTAGCATGATTATGCCAAGCTTCATTGGCATCGACATGGGTAAATCAATAAATAAATTAACAAACAACAATCCCATTATGACACCAATAATAGTAAACGGAACACCGCATAGTATTATGAGTGGATTTTTTAAGGATTCATATTGAATTGCCATAACAACGAAAACCAGAAAAATTGCTAAAGCTAATAAAATATACCCCAGGTTTCTGCCTTCTTGCAATTGTTTTTTTGAACCTCCATCATAGAGAATATAATCATCAGGAATTATATAGGTCTCAAGTACTTTATCGATTTCATTTAATGCCTGACTTAAGGACGCTGAATTATTTAAAGAAGCTGTTATTTCCACTATCCGTCTTTGTTTATCGCGAATAATGTTAGTGGGACTCGATTGATGTTTAATCGTAGCAACATCACGAAGGCGTATAGGTTTGTTTTTATAATGTCCAACAAAAATGTCATTTAACGCCAAGGGTGTTTTTAACAATCCGCTGGTGAGACGCATACGAATATTATATTGTCTATCACCTTCTATATAATCAGAAACGGATAAACCACGCATAGCAATGCGTAATGCGGTACTGATATCAGATGTTGAAATATTAAAAGAACTGGCACGTAATGGATTAATTTCGACGCTTAATTCTTCAATTGTATTTTCATAAGAATGTTCAATATTTTTAATTTCTTTGATAGGTTTGAGCCGTTCTGATATCTCATCACCAATTTTTCGTAAGGTAGTCAGATCGGGGCCTTGAACACGTATGCTGATGTCATCATCACCACTATTGCTTCTAAATCCTCGAATTCCTTTGGCGTATGCAAAAACGTTCACGCCCACCAGATTTAATTCCCGAATTTTTTTATTTAATTGATTCGCCCATTCATCGACATCAATATTTCGTTGTTGTCGCTGAACCAGTTGTACCAGGATACTGCTATAGTTACTGCGTTGAAATTCGGAGCGACCAAAAACAAAGCCGCCAGCTGTAGTGAACCAGGTTTCTACAAAGTCTTGTTTTGAAATGACAGCTTCGATTTTTTTAACGAAATTATCCATTTTATCCAGAGTCATTCCACTATCACCAGCAACACGAATTCTGATTTGGCCTTCATCCATTTTAGGCAATAATCGCTCCTTTTGATCCATAAATGAATTAAATGCAACTAGCGATATGAGTAAAATAATTATAAATATGGCAATAACTTTATATGGTTGTTTAATAATTTTGATTATAATAAGTTCATATTTAACCAGAATCGCATTAATTATTTTATCGCATTTAATATGAATTGAATTTGAACTACTAGAATCAATTTTTGCACTAAGAGCAGGAACAAGCGTAATAGCGACGATAAGTGATGCAACGATTGCTGCTGATAATGTCAGTATTAATTCGCTAAATAATAATCCTACAATTCCGCCAACAAATAAAAATGGAATAACAGCTGCTAAATTAGTACTGGTTGATGCGATAATAGCACTATTGATTTCACCCGTTGCATTTAGAGCCGCCTGTTTGTAGTTACTATCGATCAGTTGGTGTCGAGTTATATTTTCCTGCATAACAATAGTGTTATCCACTAATAAACCGACACCAAGTGCAATACCGCCAATAGTCATTATATTTAAACTCAGATCTGCCGTTACCATTAATATAAAGGTAATCAGGATAGCCAAAGGGATAGCTGTTCCGATAATCAGTGTCTTGCGGAAGCTGCCTAAAAATAAATAAATAACAATCATTGCCAGAATAGCACCACTAATGGTAGCAAAGCTGGCGTTTCGTAGTGCATGTCGAATGAAGGTGGATTGATCGCCTACTTTATTTATTTTTATGTGTGACGGTATTACCTTGTCTGTTATGAGTATGTCCAATTGTGACATGATTGCATCAACCACAGCGGTAGTATTTGCTGATGGTTGTTTTTGGATGGATAGCTTAACACCCGGTACGCTATTTAATCTTACTCGTAATTTTTCATCTTCAGTTGCATCTGTGATTTTCGCGATATCTTTTAAAAATAATGGTGTATTAGATTTTAATATTTTATCGGTCGATATTGGTAGTTCTTTTATATCATTTATAGAATTAAATCGACCTGTTGCTCGGGTATTAATATTTTTAACGAGTGATTGAAATTCTCCACCGGGAGAATCTTTATTGTTTTCGAATGATTTAATTATATCATTATAATTAAGTTGCATTCTGGCCAGTCGTTCCTGGTCTATTAAAATATTAATTTCTCTCTTAGGTGCGCCAGCAACTTCCGCAGCTGCAACACCGGGTAAATTAATAAACCAGTTCGATAAATGATAATCTACCCAGTCGCGTAATTCAGTGGTGTTAAATTTTGTTGAACTAACTACAAATTCTAATGCAGGTAATTGCGAAGGATCGCGTTTATAAATGATAGGTGCATCGATCGAGGTGGGTAAAAAACGTTTGGCACGATCCAGTCTTGTGCTCGCATCACGTAATGCCAGGTTGATATCGGTACCGTAAGGGAAGCTAAGATCAACTGCACTTCGTCCTTCGCGTGTTCGAGATTGAATCGATATTGCATTTTCTGTTATTGCTAATTGTTCTTCGAGTTGCCGAGTTATTCTGTCTTCCATTGCTTTTGCCGGGACACCGGAATCAAGCACGCGGATTCGAACCTCCGGGTAAATAATGTGAGGAAATAAATCGATAGCAAGATCTTTCAGAGCAAATAAACCCAGTACAACAACAGTTAGAGCCAACATACTGATGCCAATAGGATGGTTTATTGACCAGGCTGCAATGCCACCACTTTTAAATGGACGGTGCATAATTACTGGATATTTTCCACGGATTTTAAATTAAGTTTCTTTGAAACACTATTTGCAATTTTTACTTTTATTCCATCTTTGAGTCTGGAGAATCCCTCAACAATGATTAAATCGTTTTCTTTTAGTCCTTCGGTAATTTCAATTTTAGTGTTTATTTGAACTCCCGTTTTGACTTTAACCTTTATAGCGTGTTTGTCTTTGTTGACACGGTAAACATATTCACCTGAATTGTTATATTGAATTGCACTAACATCAATAAGTAAGCGTTCAATTGCGGGAGTGTAAATAATGACTCGACTAAGTTGCCCTGGTTTTGCTCCTTCTGGAATAAAATCGAGCTCAACTTCAAGAGTTCCTTTACGCGTGACAGGATCGATTGTCGGGTAAATTCGTGAAATTGTACCGGTAACATTTTTTAAATTTTTTAAAGCATCAATTTTAATAGTAACCTTACTATTAAGAACTAATTCTGGTAATAATAGTTCGGAGACCTGGATTTTTACAATGAGCCGGGTATTATCGATGATTGATAGAATATAACTATGAAGTGGCACAATATCCCCGGGTTCAAAAAAACGTTCACTTATGACACCTGTAAAGGGTGCTTTTATGGATGTATCGTTTAGACGAATTTGAATAATTGATTCTTCAGCTTTGGCAAGCGCTAGTGCCGTTTTGGCCTGGCTAATTTCATCCTGAGAAGTGAGATTTTTTTTACTCAATCCATCAAGTCGATTTAGAACGATCTCGGCTTCTAATCGTGTAGCCTTACTTTTAGTTAATGCCGCCCTGATTTTATCGTTTTTTATAAAAACAAGAATAGTGCCTTTTTTAACAAAATCACCCTGAAAGTAAGGTAATTTTTTTATTTGACCGGATTCCTGGTTGAAAATTTTTACCTGCTGTAATGCAGTCAGACTTCCAGAAACTTGTTGTTGGGTACCAAGAGCCAGCTTCTCTACCGGTAATGCGGTAACAAGTTTGGCTCTGGTAGCACGTCTATCTTGCTTATTTTGTGTACTTTGATCACATGCTGTGAGCAGGCTTAGCAGTAGTAATAATTTAAGTAAATTTCCAATCATATTAAGCATTTATACACTAATTCGTAGCTGAATGTTATAGTGTATTATATTCTGGCTGATTGTTAGATACCTTGCCAGAAGCTCATATTAACCCTAGATAATCTACTGAATTAGATAATATTCATCAAATGTCATTTCACTCTAAATACACAACAGTTCCTCATAAGAATAGGCAAGATCTACACAACCTGAAGCAGATGCTGCCGTATATTTGGGAATTTAAGAGCAGGGTAGTATTGGCATTATTAAGTCTGATATTGGCAAAGTTGGCAACAGTTGGTATCCCATTATTATTGAAGCAGATTGTCGATATTCTGGATCAGCCTGCAAATAGCATTATTATATTACCCGTTACATTATTACTCATGTACGGTGCACTTCGATTAGCAAGCACATTATTTAACGAATTACGTGATGCGGTATTTGCCCGGGTAAGATATCGTGCCATGCGTCGTTTATCAAATAAGGTATTAACCCATTTACACAAATTATCATTACGATTTCATCTGGATCGCAAAACCGGCAATATAACACGTGATCTGGAACGTGGCACAAGCAGTATCAGCTCAATATTGAATTATCTGGTTTTTAATATTATTCCGACTATTGCAGAGTTTTCACTTGTGGCTTTTATTTTACTGGGGCAATACGATATTAAATTTGCATTCGCAACATTCGTAACGGTCTTTGTTTATATTACATTCACATTCGCAGTGACAAACTGGCGAATGCATTTTAGACATTCAATGAATGCACTTGATTCTGAAGCTAATGGGCAAGCAATTGATGGTTTATTAAATTATGAAACGGTAAAATATTTTAATAATGAAACATTTGAAATAACTCGTTATGACGCGACATTGGGTAACTGGGAAACCTCAGCGGTAAAAAGCCAAACCTCAATGTCGATGTTAAATTTTGGACAGGGATCCATTATTGCCGTTGGTGTTACATTTATAATGATCTTCGCGAGTATGGGCGTTGTTGATGGTTCGATGACGCTTGGCGACCTGGTGTTAGTTAATGCCCTGATGTTGCAATTATTTATTCCGCTTAGTTTTTTAGGAATCATTTATCGAATGCTGAAATACAGTCTTGCTGATATGGATTTGGTCTTGAAATTATTACACACTGATACCGAGATCATGAATAAACCGGATGCAGTCGATATTGATATTACTGATGCCAGAATTGAATTCAAAAATGTTAATTTTTCCTATCAAGCTGATCGTGAAATTTTACACGATGTAAATTTTACAGTATCGCCTGGTGAAAAATTAGCAATTGTCGGGCCATCGGGTTCGGGTAAATCGACTTTAGTCCGATTGTTGTTTCGATTTTATGATGTCAGCTCAGGTGGTATCTTAATCGATAATCAGGATATTCGAGATGTAACTCAAGAATCAATACGATCGGTTATCGGAATTGTACCTCAAGATACGGTGCTATTTAATGATACTATTTTTTATAACATTCAATATGCTAAAACTGATGCGACTAACGAACAAATTGTTAATGCCGCTAAAATGGCGAACATTCATGATTTTATCAGTAACTTACCAAGGGGATATGCCACCATTGTTGGTGAACGTGGTTTAAAATTATCGGGCGGCGAAAAGCAGAGAATTGCTATAGCACGGGTTATTTTAAAAAATCCGCGCATTTTAGTTTTTGATGAAGCTACGTCAAGTCTTGATTCCATGTCTGAAAAGACCATATTGAAATCATTATCGAGTGTTGCTGAGTCACATACAACCTTGGTAATTGCACATCGGTTATCGACAATTGTAGATGCAAACAGAATATTAGTAATGAAAGAAGGTGTCATTATTGAGTCGGGTACTCATAATGAATTATTGAAGGAAAAAGGGGTTTATGCAGAAATGTGGGCTCTACAAAAAGAACAACAGGCTAAAACAAGTGAAGATGATTCTTAGTTATTTAAGATAATCAGATTTTTGTTTTCCTACGCACTCTTTGCGTCTTAGTAGCAAAAAATATTAATTGATATATTTACAGGTATAAAAAATGAAAGCAATATCAGAAGAAGATAAAATCGAAATTGAAAATGGTTGTGGTAATGAGGAACCGTTTGCCTTAAGAGTGATTGGTGATGAAATGGAACCTGAATTTCCTGATGGATGCATTATTGTGATTGATCCGGCAGGGCATTGCACACACGGTTCATACGTAATTGCTAAATATAATGGTCATATATTTCGAAAACTTGAAATCGATGGTAATGAGCATACCCTTGTTGGATTAAAAGAAGGTGTTGAAGTGATTGCGCTTGAAAATAAATCGTTAGTGGTAGGTGTTGTTATTCAGCGGGCTGGTAAACGCCGTAAAGATCATAAGCATTATGTGCAGTAATCATTATTTATGTTGGTGCTAATTGATCGGGTCTAACTTTAACTTTTAAGTATTCTTCGGCATGGTCGGGATCAACTGTTTGATTATTCTGATCCAGTAATGGTTGGTCAGAATCATTCCAGCCTCGAATACCGGTTTTAAGAGAAACTACATTGCTAAAACCCATTTTCTGCATCGTATCAGCCGCCAATATGCTTCGATTTCCAGAGCGGCATACTACAATTATTTCTTGTTTTTTATTACCGGCTAAATCAGGAATTGTTTCATCATAATTAAAATCGCAGGCCGTTTCTAGAATTCCACGAGGGACATTGATAGAATGAGTGATATGCATAGCGTCAAATTCATAGCATTCACGAACATCTAATAACAGTGGCGTTCGGTCTTCGAAAATTTCTTCTAAGTCCCATGGGAAAATTTCAGTAACATTTTCACTGACATCGGCAATTAAGTCGTTAAATGTTTTCATTAGTTTTAGTTCCTTTATTATTTTTTCGTGGAATTCCATATTCCACCGCCATTACGGCAGCCTCAACACGAGAGTGTAGATTTAACTTACGTAATATTGCCTTAACGTGAAGTTTAACAGTCCCATCTGATATTCCAAGGTTGCGGGCAATCGCTTTGTTGCTCTGTCCTTCTGCTAATAGTGCAAGAATTTCAGTCTCACGTGGTGTTAGAGCAGAGAAGGGACTGCTGTCTTTTTTGGTATCACTTTCAGGCTTACCTTGAACAGCTTTTGCCAGAATTGGCGCAAGATCAGGTGCTACAACTGTCTTGCCGGAAACGATATCACGTAAAGCAAGAACTAAATCATCGGGTGCCATATCTTTTAGTAAATAACCTTGTGCCCCGGATCGTAGTGACTCGACAAGATCTGTTTCATCTGTACTAGTAGTTAACATGACGATCGGAATTTTAATGTTATTTTGTCGTAATTGCTTTAATACACTCAGTCCATCAAGACGAGGCATTCTCATATCCAATAAAATAATATCGGGTGTAAGTTCAGTGACTAGTTTTAAACAACCTTGTCCTTCACCTGTTGATGCAACAACAACAATTCCGCGACTTTCTAATAGCCCTTCGAGGCCGACTCTAAATAAGGTGTGATCATCAATAATAAGTACTTTTAAAGGCATAGTTTTTTTAAATCTGTGTGGTTATTATCGGTGCAATAGATTCTTTTTTAGCGCCGGGATGTGGGAAGCTTACAACAACACGAGTTCCTTCACCTGGTTCACTTTCAATTCTAACACTTCCATTAATTTTTATTGCGCGTTCGTCCATAATATTGAGCCCTATGTGTTCTCCGTATTCTAACTCTTGATTTTCATGATTAAAACCAATTCCGTCATCTTCAATAAGAATATTATATTCCCCATTGGGCTCACTGTGTAAGATTACTCTAACAGTATGTGCCTGGCTATGTTTACGTATATTAGCCAATGATTCTTGTACTATTCGTAATACCTGGACTTCAATTTCAGCTGGTAACCAGGTCACATCCCATTCACGCTGTAAATAAGTTTGAATTCCAGTGTGATTTTGAAATCGCTCCAGTAGATTTTCGATAGCGGGTAATAAACCACGTTTATCGATAGGTGCTCTGAAATGTGTTATTAACTCACGCAACTCACCATAGGCTTCATCCAGACTATTTTCTATCTTTTCCATTTCCTGCCAAACTGCTGCTTCGTCATTTAAGTGAAGCGTTTCATCCAGTACACGTACCTGAAATCGTAAGCTTGCCAATGTCTGTGCCAGGGAATCATGTAATTCATGAGCCAGATTGGTTCTTTCTTCCATAATAGATAATCGATGAGCCTCATTATCGAGGCGGGCTTTATCAATTGCCATTCCTAAATGACGACCTATACTGGTGAGTAGCTCATTCATATCTTCGGCACGAATAAGCGACTCTTTTTCAACAAATAGATTATATACACCCAATATTTCATCACGATATTGTAATGGTATCGCTATCATGGTGACATCATCAGTATCAAAAAAGGGCATACCAATTAACTGACCGCATTTACTAATATCGTCCTGATATAAAACATTACCATTTTCGTAAACTTTACCACATATACAGGTAGTTGATGGTAGTACACGTTCTTTCTCAATGACATCCTCATCAATACCGACACTGGACACTAATCGCATATTGCCATCGTCACTAATCAACCGAACTACAGCTGCGCGTGCTTGTACAACATCTTTTAAAGTGTGAAGGAAGCGAGTGAGTAAATCATCAAGGTCACGGGCGGCATTAATACTTGCGGCAACATCATAGATGATTTCCAGAGATCGCGTTTTTTGTTTAATAAAATGGGTTTGTTTTTTTACCTGACTTTTCATGTCTTCAGAAAGTTCCTGAAGATTACTGGCGATTTTATTTATCTCCATAAACAGCACACTAAAATCGGTATCAGGAATTCCGGGTAAACGTGCACTAAGTTCACCTTCATGCAATTTTTTTGTCCAATCACGTAATAAAAGTAATGGCCGTAATAATTGTGCATGTAAATTAAATGCAATATTAATGATCAGAAATAAGCCGCTGAGCAATAGCACGATATTAACAATTAAAACTGTACTAAAAGTGTCAGAATCTTTATGTGATATGATATTGATACTTGCTATAGTAATAAATACTAAAACCAGTATCACTAATGGCACATACATTCGAACTAAACCAATGGTTCGATGAATTCGATTTGATTTCGTTTGGGTTGCTAGCTTAGAATTTAAGGTTTTGTCATGATTCACGGTTATTACTAACTCAGTCGTATATGGTGCCTAAGTCTATTTTAACAGTATATTAGTATAATCTATAGTAGTAAAACGTGTATTCATGATGCACATGTGTTTTCACTCTTAAAAAACCATTATTTCAACGAATAATCTACTTAATTTAGTATCTATAGGTTGAGAATCAAGTTTTAACCTGAAAATCAACACCGACAGATATATCGAATTTATTCAGTAGGGGCTTTATAATTAGGATCTTTAGGGTTAATAAAGATAAAATTTTCTTCATCTCCTTCGAGTTTTACAAAATCCAGGGTGGTATCATTTAAAATAGGTACACTGGATGCTTCCATTACAATACTAATACCTTCTGATTTGATTGTGATATCTTCATCTAATCCCCGATCATCAAATCCCATTCCATAATGGATAGAACCATCTTCCTCATATTTTGCTGCTACACGTAAGGGTAAGTTGTCGGTATCATTTTTTGTAATTTGTGTAGCTGCGGATGGAGTAATTTTGAACATAGTTTACCTCGATGTTATTGATGAGTATATTTACAGTGTCGAACATGCTCAATAAATTGAGTTGTCCATTGGTTTGACTGTGTATTTCGTTGATGAGTGTAACAGGCTAATGAGTTAGCAAAAATTAAACCATCCTGCTTATTCGTAATTCCTGTACCCCGTAATACCTTAAAGGCATATTTTTCATTTTCAGATAGATTGATAACTTTAGAATAATGAAATTCATGCGCAGAAATTGCTGCTGTTTTGTTATCAGAACTAATTGGCCACGGATGATTTTCAGTAGATTTTAATTGTACGTATCCTCGACCTTGAGGCTTTTCTTCCATAACAGTATCGGCATTAATTGCACCCACCATATTAAACTGTTCACCTTTCCAGTTAATTGAACGCGTTAGATACATTAATCCGCCACATTCAGCGTAGACAGGTAAGCCTTCTTTAATAGCATTTTTGAGATCATTCATAAACGCAATATTTGAAGATAGCCCGGGCATGTGTGTTTCGGGGAAACCACCACCAATAAACAAGCCATTTAAATTACTTGGTAATTTCTTATCGGTGAGTGAGTTGATAGCAATAATATCAGTGTTCTGATCTTTTAAAGCTTGTAGATCATCAGGATAATAAAAGCCAAACGCTGCATCTTGAATGATGCCTATTTGTAACTTTTGTGATTTATTAATTAAACTTGTTTCGTTTTTATCAATAATTTCATTGGTCAGCAATGTGGTTTTTGAGATAGATACAATCTTATCTAAATCAACCTGATTTGCGATGATATCACCAATTTTATTTACCTTGTTTTGTGCATCACTTGCCTCATTACCTGGAATTAATCCTAAGTGACGTTCAACCATGGCTAAATCTTTGTTTTGATAAACTGCACCAATGACAGGTACATCGGTATATTTTTCTATAACCGCACGAAGTTTAGTTTCATGTCGTTGACCACCAAGTTGATTAATGATTATTCCTGCGATATTAATGTCTTTGTCAAAATTTTGATATCCCAGAATAAGAGGAGCAATGCCGCGAGTCATACCTCTAGCGTCTATCACTAAAACGACGGGTGATCGAAGTAATTTTGCAAGTGCTGCATTACTGTTACTGCCATCAAGATCAAGACCATCATATAAGCCTTTATTACCTTCAATAAGCGAAATATCTGAATTACTATTATATTTGTGAAATGTAGCCAATATTTCAGATTCTTGCATAGTATAAAAATCAAGATTGTAACATTGTCTGGTTGTTGCACGGTGTAGCCACATAGGGTCAATATAATCAGGACCTTTTTTGAATGGTTGAACAATCAGGCCTCGATTATGAAGTGCCGCGCACAAGCCCATTGTTAACGTTGTTTTACCTGAAGATTTATGAGCTGCTGATATAAAGAGATGTGCCATAAAGGACACCTTATGCTATAAAATTGAAAAGAAACAAGTGGTCAAAAAATTAACCACTTGTTTCTATGGAATGACTTATTATTTGTCTGTAGTAGTGTAGTGTGGATCAACTACAGAGTCAGCTAATGACATTGGCATAATTTTCAAAAATTTAATTAATACCATGATAAGGATTAAAGAAACAGCAACACCAGATACTCCCAAGAGAATCTCAGGGGTACTAGGTGTATAGCTATTTACTACACCATCAAAGAAGCTACTACTAACTTCCATCCCAGGAAATAATTCTAATGGATACGCCTGGCCACCAATGAGAATAACGTAAACTTGAGCCAGTCCACCGATAATAATCAAAATAGATGCAATAGTTAATGCATTACGACTCTTATGAAACATTGGAAGAAGTAATAAAACAAGTGGTAATAAGCTACCGAAACCAATTTGAACAATCCAGAATAGTTTACTGTAAAGTTCGCCACCATTAGTTCCTAGTAGAATAAAACTTTCAATACCGTGATGTTCTGTTGCATAAAGATTTGTAATGTGAAATGCGATAACAAAATATAATACTGCAGCAACAAATGTGCCTAGTAATTTTCGTAAACGAATTAAAGTTGCATCACCAATTTCTCGGCCAGTACCATTATAGGCAAACAAAGTTACCAAAATAAATATAGCGAGACCAAAGGAGAAAGACATAATAACAAACATAGGAGCCATAATTGCAGCATCATAAGCTTGTCGGGCAACTAGAAAACCGAAAATAGAGCCAGTACCGGTAGTTAATATCAAGCGCCAGATAAAAGCAGCAAATCCCGCATAACGACTGTATTGATTCATTCTACGTTCCAGCATAAACCACAAATAGATTATCGTTACTGCGAAAAAGCCGTTATATAAAATTTGGTTCCAGGCAAAAATGGATTTCAAATTATACTGTGTCATTGCAACAATTAATCTATCCGGACGGCCTAAATCCAAAACTAAAACCATTAGTCCACCAGACAATAAGGCAATTGCAGTTACTACCGATAAGGGAGCTAGGGGTTTATAGGCTTTTTTACCAAAGACAGACGATATTGAGGCAACATTAAGAGCTCCTGATGCAGCAATAATTAGAAAGACTGCAAATACATGAGGTGTTCCCCAGACAACCTGGTTTGTCATTCCGGTAACCCAGTGTCCGTTATGCTCCATGTAATAGGTAGCAGCCAGGCCAGCTAGTGCAAGTAAACCAAGGAAGCCGAATAAAGCATAAAATCCAAAGCTCCGACCTTCAATCTCTGTAAAATTCAAATTCTTTTTCATTATTGTTTTCGCTTATATTCCTTGATAGAAAACACCTTGATTTAAAGCAAGATCAGCTCGAATCTGTGTACCACCGTGTTCTTTTAATGATTTAGATATATCACTAGCCGGATCATTTAGATCTCCAAATATCATGGCGTTGTGACTCTTCTGGTTACAGGCTTCAACACATGCAGGTATTCCATCTGTATCAACCCTGTGTACACACAGAGTGCAACTTTCAACTGTCCCTTTACCACGAGGTGCATAGGGTTTTTGGTCTTGTATAGCTTCATGTATAAATGATCGTGCTTTGTAAGGGCAGGCCATCATACAGTAACGGCAACCAATACATAAATGTTTATCAACTAAGACAATTCCGTCCGCACGCTTAAATGATGCTGCAGTAGGGCACACATCTACACATGGAGCAGTTTCGCAATGTTGGCACATGATTGGTAATTCAGTAACGTGCTGAGTCGCTTTGTCTTTTACAGTGACTTTGCGAATGTATTGAGCATCTGTTAATGGACGATTATTACCGGTTAAACCAAATTCTGTATTACATGCTGTAACACAGTCTGTACATCCTAAACCACATTTATTGGTATCGATTAATAAACCCCAACGTTTTTTATCTGTTACGGCTTCATCTGCAGGTTTAGCGTGTGCAGTTTCTGTCAATATAACACCAGGAGCTATAGCCAAACCGGCAATAGCTTTAGTAGAGCTTGATAAAAATCGACGACGATAATGATCGATTTGATTATTGTTATTTTTAGTGTTACTCATTATCGGGTTCCTATATTACTATTAGAAACAAATTTGTGAGTATTCAAGTTTAAATTTTCATTTTTAGCCGAATACGGGTTAGTTGTTGGTTGATCGTTATGACATTGGAAACAATCAATACTAACTGCTGCATAGACATGGCAGCTATTACAAAAATGTTTATTGCTAGAAACTCTGATTTCCTGTCCTTTTGGTTTAGATGGGACATGGCAATTAACACATTCAGTTAAGCTAAATTGCTTTGTTCGAATTCCTTTATGAACAGTATCGTCACGTTGATGTAAGATATGATTCATGTGATTACGACGCATTTCTGCAATGGGTAAAACACATTTATCTTTACCTGCACTTTTTGTAGCCTTCGGTATAACCAATCCTTTATTTTCTGCCGATAATGCTGAAAATGAGACTGAGATTAAGGACAGTAATAAAACTGTCCTTAAAAGTGTTGTAACAATATTTGACTGAATTTGCATTATAATAAATTCCGCTTTATTTATTCGCCCATTGCCATGTCGATATATCCAGTAGGACATACGTCAGCACAGATGTGACAACCCACACATTTATCATAGTCAGTATCAACATAACGGCCCAAAGTTTTGCTGTCTTTGCTAACTCGGAAAATAGCAACTTGAGGGCAATAAATAACACAGTTATCACATTCGAAACACATGCCACAACTCATGCAACGATTTGCTTCTTCAACTGCTTTTTCTTTAGCAAGACCATCCATTCGTTCGTTAAAATTACCAATAACTTCGGCAGCATCAACAGGTTTGTCATGTCGTTTAACACGTTCTGTGTATTCAAAGTGACCTAAGAATAATTTATCAACAGGAATAATTTCATGAGCAGAGCGATCTTCGTAGTTATGAACTGCAAAATCATCAGTGTCAGTGCCAAGTGTATATGAATGATCATATTCTTTTTCAGGATAGACGCCAGCTTCTTGCATTTTACCTAACATGTTGAAAACGTCCTTATCAACTTTGGGACGTTTCTTTAATTCTTCATTTTTAAAATAATGATGAATACTTTCTACAGCAATTGCAGCTTGGCCAATAGCCGTTGTTAATAGGTGAGGGCGAACGATATCACCACAGACAAAGTGACCTGGTTTACCTGGCATTTGGTAATGTTGATCGGCATCCATTAAGCCTTTGTCATTACCATAATCTTCAAAACCAGTCATTTCACCAACTTGACCAATAGCTGAAACAATCAAGTCAGCTGGAATATCATATTCAGAACCTTCAATTGGTGTTTTACCATCGTCTTCAAGCTTAACTACGCGTAAGTGTGTTGCACGTCCATCATCACCAACAACAACTAAAATAGGAGCTAAACAACCTTGTACAGAAACGCCTTCACGTAGAGCATCTGTAATTTCATGTTCAGCTGCATTCATTCTTTCGACAGGAGAACGACTCATTAAGATGACATTTGCACCTTCACGTACAGCAGAAGAAGCAACATCGTGAGCAGTATGTCCTAGAACGATATTTTCTGGACGATCTTTTTCATTAACGCTATTAATGTGACCAAGGCGACGAGCAACGGATGCCACATCGATCGATGTATCACCACCACCAATAACAACTACTTTTTCAGTCGCTACTGTTAAACGGCCTTCATTAAATGCTGATAGAAATGCAATACCACTAATGCAGTTAGCCGCTTTTTCGAAGCCATCAATCGGGAGACCACGACCACTTTGAGCACCAATAGCCCATAATACTGCGTCATATTCTTTTTCGATATCTTTAAGTGCGACATCAACACCTACTTTAGTTTCCATCTTAAGTTCGACACCCATATCAATGATACGGTTGATTTCGCCATCAAGAACATCACGTGGAGTACGATAGCCTGGAATACCATAACGCATCATGCCACCAAGGTGCTTACGATCGTCAAAAATAGTTGCATCATGACCAACCAGTAATAATTGATATGCAGCAGCTAAACCAGCAGGACCGCCACCAATAATGGCAACTTTTTTACCTGATTTCTTTTCTGCTGGTGCAAATTTATGGCCAGCTTCTAATGCTGAATCACCAATAAATTGTTCTACTGAATTAATACCAACATGATCTTCGACTTCATTACGGTTACAACCATCTTCACATGGTGCAGGGCAAACACGACCCATAATTGAAGGGAAAGGGTTAGATTGAGTTGAGCGACGGAAAGCATATTCTTCCATAGTCATATCGCCAGATGGTTTTTCAATTCCATTTACGATTTGTAACCAGCCACGAATATCTTCACCAGAAGGACAGCTTCCTTGACAAGGAGGAGTACGATTGACATAGGTAGGACATTTATAAGTAGTGTCCTCCTTAAAAATCATCTCTTGCCAATTATCCCATTTATCATCACCTTCTTCATAACGACGGTAATTAAGGTTTTTATCTTGCATATCTTTAGAAGATGTTGACATGCTGCTTCTCCTGTTATTAATTCAAATTTGTGTTTGTTAAAATATTATTGTGGGTGAACTGAATATATTTACTCAGTTGCGCCCTCTAAAATAATTGCGTTACTTACTAATTGATGAACACTGACGATCTGATCCATGGTCATGCCATAATAAGGTAATACTTTTGTAAATTGACTTTTACAGATGGCGCATATAGCCGCCATGTGTGTTACGCCATCTTCCTTTACCACTTTTTCTAAAGCTGACATTCGGGGAAGGGCACCTTTAACACGAATTTCCATTAAGTCATCAGTTAATAAACCACCGCCGCCTCCGCAGCAGAATGTTCCTTCACCGATTGTGGTTGAATCCATGTCAACAAAATTATTACAGACTGCTTTAATCACATTTCGAGGAATAGTAAATTGACCACCGGGTTCAGTTCCCATGCGAGAACCACGAGCAACATTGCATGAATCATGAAACGTTAAAGTCATGTGGTCATTTTCTTCTTTATTAAATTTGAGCTTGCCTTCTTTAATTAAACCATCAGTTAATTCACAAATGTGTTGTGGAACCGGGTAATTAGGATCAAGGAAATCAAAAGGACCTGCAAGTGTGTTTAAGAATGAATAGGCAACACGCCATGCATGCCCACATTCACCAAAAACAATACGCTTAACACCAAGCTCGATTGCAGCTTCACGTATTCGCATCGCAACATTTTGCATGTTTTCATAACTACCGATAAACATACCAAAGTTTGCGGCTTCACTGGCATGAGAACTACAAGTCCAGGATAAACCGGCTTCGTGAAATACTTTTGCATAACCAATTAAACCATCAACATGAGGTTCCGCGAAGAAATCTGCAGAAGGAGTAACTAATAATATATCAGCACCTTTGACGTCTAGTGGGAATTTAACTTTTACACCCGTATCTTCTTCAACTTCTTCTTCAAGTCCTTCTAAGGTATCTGCTAATGCAGGTTCAGGTAAGCCAAGGTTGTTACCAATTGTAAAAACTTTGGCAATAATCTCATTACAGTATTTTTGTCCTTTACCTATTTCGGAAAGAATTTCACGACCGGCCATAGAAATTTCAGCTGTATCAATACCATAAGGGCAATACACAGAACAACGTCGACACTGTGAACATTGATGGAAATAAGCATACCAATCATCAATGACTTCTTCTGTTAAATCTGCAGCACCAACAAAACTGGCCATACCCAATTTGGCAAAAAATCGTCCGGTCGGGGTATGGTAACGTCGATATACTTTTCGCAGTAAATCCTGGCGAGCAACAGGCATATTTTTAGGATCTGATGTGCCTAAATAATAATGACACTTATCAGTACAGGCACCACATTTCACGCATGAGTCCAAAAATACAGCGAGTGAGCGATATTTATTCGTAAGTTCACCTAGTTTGTTAATTGCGACTTCTTTCCAGTCATCAATTAATTCACCTGGGTAACCCAGTGGTTCCTGAAACTTTGGCTTGGCAATATAGGGTGAGCTATGCGCCATTGTACCTTCTTTAACTGAAGGAACTTTTAAATACTCTTCTATTTCTGGTGTTTCAAAATCTGCCACTTTTGCCTTCCTTTATCCTAAGTATCACGTAGGCTTACAATTAGTTTGGTGCTTTAACTTTATTTTTCTCTGCATCAAGTTG
Organism: Gammaproteobacteria bacterium; assembly: GCA_048061315.1. Classification (GTDB taxonomy): domain Bacteria; phylum Pseudomonadota; class Gammaproteobacteria; order UBA6429; family Thiohalophilaceae; genus CAYQUC01. The sequence continues at coordinate 884 of JBGMRJ010000037.1, read as the reverse complement.
TAGAGCCCAATTAGACACATGTCGTTTCTCACGTGAATTATCAACTTGATTTCGTGTTGGGCTAAAGAACACTCCAGGTGCATGCAATAATTTACTAAATGCAAAAATCAGCATTAAACTAGCAACCAGGCTTAGATGTACTATTAGAATTGTATCTCCAGTATAACCACTTGGTAGTGATTGGAAATTAAATGACAATAAACCCAGAAAGAATCCTTTAATCGCAATGATGTCAGTTTTCCAGACAAACCGCATAGCAACGCCTGAACCAGCTATACTAATTAAAAGTAATAACATAAAAATATCTGACGGAGATGTAATGTAACGTACACGGTCCACTAAAAATCGTCGTGCCAATAAACCGAGCAAGCCAGCAAGCATTACGTAAGATGCATAAATGCCAAATGGTTGCATTAAATCCACCCATAACCAGACTGGATCGGTGAAATAACGGAAGTGTCGTAGTAGTACGAGCAACATGCCTAAATGAAACAGGATACCGAAAAGCCATATCCATTTATTCGATTTAAACAAGCTCTCAAAGAATGCAACTTCACGAAACATTCTGAAGACAACACCTGAACGCGTTATAGGCGCAGGCATTGTAGGAATTTTTAAGGGTGCAGGAATACTGGCATAGCGTTTAATTTTATACGCTAAGCCTAGTAATAATACTGCTGTTGCGGCATAAAACAAGATCGCAAAAAAAACACTTACAGATGACATAAAAAACTATCCCTATTGCTTACAACTTAGTGTAAGTATAAAAACTGGAGGTCAATAAAATTACTGACCCCCAGATAACGTCTAATCAATTAGAAATTATACGCAACCAGTTGGTTTTGGAAGACCAGCATATTTACATGCTTGTTTACCAGGACCAT